>CALKAA010000035.1 GCA_937983495.1 uncultured Gemmobacter sp.
GCAGCGCGCAGGCGGCGCGGCCATCGGGCAACAGCGCCAGATGGCGCAAGGAGTTTTGCGCCAGATCCTCGGGCAGTTCGGCCCGTGACACCAGTGCACCTTCGGGCGTCACCTGCGCCAGATTGGGCCGCATGGTGGCGATGTTCAGCTTGGTGCGGTCGGTCGGGTCGGTGGCGATGCCGCCATTGGCGACCAGAATATCCTCTGACAGCGGCAGGCGGCGGATGTCATGCGGGCCAATGCCATGAGTCGGTATTTCAGCCAGCCGCTGCCAGTTTGCGGTCTCCCACAGACCAAGGCGGCCTTCAGAGGTTTCGGCCATCTGCTCCGAGGTATAGAGGATGCTGCCATCGCCGGAAAACGCGCCATGGCCGTTGAACTGGCGGCCCTCGGGTGGGGTCAGGCGGGCAATCTCGCGGCCTTGCACGCAGTCGCTCACCAGCGCGAAATGGCCGGGGCGGCGGGCAAAGCCGACGGCGAGCGGATGGGTTGGATGAGCGGTGGCAGCATGGCCACGCGCGGGCAGGGGGATAGCGAAAAGGCTTTCACCGGAAAGGCTTATCCCGTGAAGCTCATGCAGACCATCGGGCCGTTGCGCCGCCGCCAGATAGGCCGGGCTACCCACATCGGCCCAACTGAGCCGGGGCACCAGCGCCCCCGCCAGCAAGCTGCCCAGGAAGCCACGCCGCCGCATCGTCAATCCCCATCCGCCGCGTTGAAACCCACGCCCACGCCAAGCGCCGGGGCGATTTCGGCCATGGCGGCGTCTTTGGCGGCCTTGATCGTCTGGCGCAGGATGTCAGCCTTGAGCCAGATCTGCGGATCGTCCAGCCGTGCAAAATCCACCGTCTCGGCCTGTTGGGCGGCTTGTGTCAGCGCGGCGGAGGTCTTGGGGGCCTCGGCCAGATGGCTGGCAAATTCGGCCAAGGCGCGTAATGACAGCGCGATGTTGCGGGCGCTGCGCTGAGAGGCGCGGGCCTCGGCGCGTTCGGGGCGGGGCTTGTCAAAGCTGCCCAAGGGCCGGGCCACACGGGCATCCGCATTGAACTCGATCCCGGTGATCAGCGCCGTCAGAAGCGCCTGTTTGGCTTCCAGATCAGAGAGATAGCGCCCTTCAGGCCCTGGCTGTTCCAAAGCTGAGGCAAAGCCCTGCTGCCAGCCCGCCAGCGTTTCGGAGGCCATACGCGCCAGATCATCGGCAAGGGCATGGGTCAGCGCGCAAGGGTAATCGCCGGCCAAAGGCGCAGGCGGATAGAGCAGCCGCTCCATGCCGAAAAGCCCGCGCGCCGCCACTGATTGCTCGGCGATATGCTCGGGCGTCAGCGTTGCCGGATCGGCTGCGGCCAAAAGTGCAGCGCTTTGCCGCGCGCCAATCCCCTTCGGATCGGGCCAGAAGGCAATGGCCAGCACGCGGCCTTCCTCCTCTACCGGGCCAAGCCGCAGATGCGACACGCCCAGCCAGGCATCAAAGGCGCTGTGCCAGCCAGCTTGCAATATGGCAGGTTCGCAAGTCTCCAGCGCGGCCAGATCGGCGGTCGCCGTGGCAAAGCGCGCCAGCGCAGGCAGGGCATGATCTTGCACGGCGCTGGTCACATCGGCCACGGCAGGCGTTGCCAGGGCCATGAAAAGCAAAGCGGTTTTCAGCATCACAGGCTTTCCAGATAGGCGAGCAGGGCCTCGCGGTCTTGGGTCGGCAGGCTTTCCACCACTTTGCGCGCGGCCTCGGCCTCGCCGCCATGCCAGAGGATCGCCTCCAGCAGGTTGCGGGCCCGGCCGTCGTGCAGGAATTGCGTATGGCCCGAAACCTGCGCCGTCAGCCCGATGCCCCAAAGCGGCGCGGTGCGCCATTCGCGGCCATTCGCGCGGGCCTCGGGGCGGTTGTCGGCCAGGCCTTCGCCCATATCGTGCAGCAAAAGATCGGTGAAGGGCCAGATCAGTTGGAAACTTTGCTCTGGCTGATCCTTCAGGCGATGGGTGACGAATTTCGGCTGGTGGCAGGCGGCGCATTGGGCGGCATGGAATATTTCCTTTCCACGCAACACTTTGGGATCATTGACATTCCGCCGCTCTGGCACGGCCAGGTTGCGCGAATAGAAGGTGACCAGATCGAGGCTTTTGCCATCCACCTCCAGCCCGTCGCGCAGATCGGGTTCCTGCCCGTGGATCGCGGCCAGACATGTGGCCTGCGCATCGGTGCATTCACCCGAAGGGGCCGGGTGCAGCGGGGTGGAGAGGCCCATATCGCCCGAAAACGCGGCTGCCGATTGCTCCTTGACCGTCGGAGCCCCGGCTTTCAGGCCAAAGCGGCCCAGCATCGGCACGCCATATTCCGTGCTTTGAACAATATTGGGGCGGCCCGAGATGCCATCGCCGTTTGCGTCCTCCGGGTCGGCCAATGCGAGGATGTCGGCGGCGGGGATCGCCTCCAGCAGCCCCAGCCCGATCATCTGCGGGGCCACGCGCGGCGAAAGCATCACTTGCGGGTGCAAGGGACCATAGCCGGGGTCGGAAATGCTGTAATCCGGGCGGCGCAACTCCACCACTGTGCCATCGGCAAGAGTAACGGTGTGTACGCTATAGCGCACCTGCATCTGGCCTTCGGGCGCATGGCCGGGGGCGGCGAAATCCTGCAACTGGCTGCCATAGGTCGGCTCGGGCAGGGTGGCAAGGTATTCGGCAATGCCCTCCGGTGCCGTGCCGCCGGGGATCGACAGACGCAGAAAGGCCGAGACGCGGGGCTCATCGGCGGTTTCGGGCATGTGGCCGCGCCCGTCTTTCAGGTGGCAATCCTGACAGGCACGGGCGTTGTAGAGCGGCCCCAACCCGTCCGAGGCCTTGGTGGAGGCAGGGGCCGCCACCCAAGTCTTGCGGAACAGCCCATTGCCCAGCTTGAAATCCATCTCGCGGGCGAAGGGCATGTTTTCGGATGATTGCGAAAAGGCATCGGCGGTGGTCAGCGCGCGGGTGGTGGCCGCGCCGCCGGGTTTGCCCTCAAACTTCTCGGGTGCGGTGAAATCGCTTGGCGGGGCCAGGATGGCCGCGATGCGCGCCTCTTCGGCTGGGGTGCGAGGGATGACCGGCAGGTGGCGGTCATCGAGGGTTTGGGCATCCAGTGTTTGGGCCATGGCTGGCGCGGTCAGCAAACACAGCGCGAGGGCGAGGCGGAGGGTCATGGGGTGTCCAATGTGACAGCGCGTTCCCGACTGTATTTATCGGAAATTCCATGCCCTCCGCAATCGGCAGTTTTGCCGCAGGTCTTAGCGCAGGCTTTCAATCAGGGCGCGGATCTCGGCCTTGTTGGTGCCTGCCACAATGCGCCCGGTTTCCTGCTGGCCCTTGAAGGCGATGAGGGTGGAGCGGCGCGGCACCTTCAAGGCTTCGGTCAGCGGGTCTTCGCCGTATTGATCCCAGTCCAGCGAGAGGAAGGTGATGGTTTGCGCAAGGCTTGGATCCTCGGCGAGGATTTCACCGATGATCTTTTCCTGCGCGCGGCAGGTGCTGCACCAATCTGCCTTGAAATCCACGAAGACTGCTTTGCCTGCGGCCTGTGCCGCCTGAACCTCGGCTGGGGTGGCGGGTTTCACCGTATCAAAGCCGCTGGCCTGGGCCATCAGGGGGGCGGCAAGGGGCGAGAGAAGCACGAGGGCAAGCAGGGTGCGGCGGAACATGGTCTGTCCTTTCAAAGGCTGGTGGAGAGGGAAAGCAAGCTGTCGGGCATA
>CALKAA010000036.1 GCA_937983495.1 uncultured Gemmobacter sp.
CCTTCAAACCCGGCGAGCGAGGCTTCGGCCTCTTCCAGCGAGGCGACGACGCCCCGCACATGCTCATAGAACAGCCGCCCCGCCTCGGTCGGCACCAGCTTGCGCGTCGTGCGGTTCAGAAGCCGCGTGCCTAGCCGTGCCTCCAGCTCCTTGATCCGCTTCGAGGCGACGGCGGGCGTCAGCCGCAGATCGCGCCCGCCCGAGGTGATCGAACCCAGCTCGACCACCCGCACAAAGACCTTGAGGCTTTCCAGATAGGGCAATTGCTGACGTTCCTCCCCGGCTTTCTGCCATTTCGTTGACAATAGCAGGAATATCCCCGGCGATTTTCAACGCGGAGGCCAAACAGTCAAACGCTTTTGCCGGATTGTCCTGGCAGGATGCTCGCCTATCCTGCGGCGCCGATCAAAGGAGCACGGACATGGATGAACGCATCTTGCGCGGGCGCGTGCTGCGCTTCCTGCGGCGGCCCGAGGGGGTCGGCGATACCGCCGCCTGGCAGGTCTTCGAGGACGGCGCGGTGCAGATCCGGGACGGGCAGATCGCCTGGGTCGGCGATTTCGCCCAGGCGCCGCAGGGCCTGCCGGTCACCGACCACCGCCCGCATCTGATCACCGCCGGTTTCATCGACGCGCATATCCATTTCCCGCAGGGCCAGATCACCGCCTCCTGGGGCGCGCAACTGCTGGACTGGCTGAACACCTATACCTTCCCGGCCGAGACGAAATTCGCCGATCCCGCCCATGCCGCGCGGATGGCGACGGCCTTCTATGACCTGTTGCTCAGGAACGGAACGACCACGGCCTCGGCCTTCTGCTCGGTCCATCCCGCCTCGGTCGAGGCCTATTTTTCCGAGGCCGAGGCCCGCGGCATGCGGATGCTGGGCGGCAAGGTGCTGATGGATCGCAACGCGCCCGAGGGGCTGCTGGATACGCCGCAAAGCGCCCATGACGACAGCGCCGCGCTGATCGCCAAATGGCATGGCCGGGGCCGCGCGCTCTATGCGATCTCGCCCCGCTTCGCCATCACCTCGACCCCGGCGCAGATGGCGGCGGCCGGGGCGCTGATCGCCGCCCATCCCGACTGCCACGTGCAGACCCATCTGAGCGAGAATCTGGACGAGATCGCCTTCGCCTGCTCGCTTTACCCCGAGGCCAGGGGCTATCTCGACATCTACGACCGCTATGGCATGCTGGGCCCGAAGGCGCTGCTGGGCCACGCCATCCACCTGACCGAAGCCGAGCGCGACCGCATCGCCGAGACGGGCGCGCATGCGGTCCATTGTCCGACCTCGAATTTCTTCCTCGGCTCCGGCCTCTTCGACGAGGCCGCGCTGGCCCGACGCGGCGCCACCTCGGCCATCGCCACCGACATCGGCGCCGGGATGAGCTGGTCGATGCTCAGGACCGGCGGCGCGGCCTATGCCGTAGCCCAGCTGCAGAAACGCAGCCTCGACCCCTTCACCGCCTTCTGGTGGATCACCCGCGGCAATGCCGAGGTGCTGGGCCTCGCCGACCGGATCGGCACCCTGCAGCCGGGCACCGAGGCCGACCTCGTGGTCCTCGACAGCCGCGCCACCCCCGACCTCGCGCTGCGGATGGAGGCCGCCCAGGACCTCAAGGACGAACTCTTCGCCCTCCTGATCCTCGGCGACGACCGCGCCGTGGCCGAGACCTATGTCGCGGGGAAGGCGTCGAAGCCCGCCTGATCCGCGCGTCTTTGCACATCAACTATCCCGGATCACCCCGTAGGGTGCGTGCTCGCACGCACAGTTACGCCGAGGCCAGATCCGCCCCCGCGCGCAGGTTCCGCAGCTTCTTCCACGTCACCTCGGGGTCGATCTTCCCATAGCCCGCGAAGGTGCCGAAGCCGCAATCGGTCGAGGCGATCACGCGGTCCTGCCCCACGATATCAATGAACCGCTGCAGCCGCTGGGCGATCAGCTGCGGGTGTTCGACGTAATTCGAGCAGGTGTCGATCACCCCCGGGGCCAGCACCTTGTCCTCGGGGATCGTCGCATCCCGCCAGACAATCCATTCATGCTCGTGGCAGGGGTTCGCGCTTTCGAACAGGATGGTCGAGGGATTGGCCCGCAGCACCACGTCGATCACCTTCTCCAGCGGGATGTCGTGGTCGTGCGGCCCCTCGTAATTGCCCCAGCACAGATGCATCCGCATCCTTTCCTTCGGCAGCCCCTCGGTCGCCGCGTTCAGCGCCTCGACATTCGCCGCCGCCACCTTGACGAATTCGTCCTGGCTCAAGTCCTGATAGCCGGTATGCGCCGACATGGCGAGGTCGGGGCAATCGAACTGGATGTCGAAACCCGCGTCCAGGATCGCCTCGTATTCCGGCCGCATCGCGGTGGCGAGATCGGCCAGATAGGCCTCGTGGCTGGGGTAATACTTGTTCACCTGGAAGGCCGTGATCAGCCCCGGCGAGGCCGCGTTCATGAAGGCCCGCCCGGTGTCGCCCCGCGCCGCCAGCGCCTCCTTGAAACGGCGGATATCGTCGAGCGCGGGCTGCAGATTGACCAGCTTCACCTCGCCGATGCAGGAGGCGCGGGTGAATTCCTGACTGCCCATGATCGCGCTCAGCTTCTTGGCCAGCGCCGGATGGGCGGCCATGTCCTTGGCGGGCTTGCGGTCGATATGGCCGCCGAAGCCCGAGAGCCGCTCCTGCATATAGGTGGAATAGCCGACCTTGCCCAGCTCGCCATCCGAGACAATGGTCACCCCCGCCTCCCGCTGCCGCCGGATCGCCTCGGCGATGGCGGCCTCGACGGTGGCCTCGAACTCGGCCGGATCATAGGCTTCGTGCTTGTCCTTGGCGATCAGCAGAGACGAGAGCTTATCCCCCCGCGGCAGGCTGCCCACATGGGTGGTGGCAATGGTCATGATGGGCTCCCCTCCGGTGATCTGGTCGGAAGGTATATGAGCACCTGATATGGGGGAAGGGAAGGGGGGAGAGGACGGCCTGGAGCGGCTCCTTATGTTGGCATGGGCGACCGGAGGGGCAATCGTTAGCGGACGGACGGAACTGTTGTTGACAATTAGTTCCTTGTAGAATCAATCTCTTGAATGCGCCGAGGGTGCGTCCAATGCTATTTCTCCCAACACTCCTTGAGATGCAGAGTTAGGCGATCTATCAGTGTGGGAACCATAGGGGAATTAATGATGAGCCTTCAGGATCAGGTGAACCGTGCCAAGCGGACCGTCAACACCGACAGTCTTTCGTTCTCGATCAACGAGTTCATCGGCATGTATGAAAGTGGAGAGATCAACATAAACCCTGCTTTCCAGAGGACATTTCGTTGGGGCCCTGAACAGCAGTCCAATCTCATTGAATCTCTCTTAATAGGTGTGCCGCTGCCACCCGTCTTCGTCTACGAGAACACTGACGGCACCTGGGAGTTAATCGATGGCCTCCAGAGGTCATCCACGATCATCAAGTTTTTTGGTAAACTGAAGGAGCCCGGGAGCGACGATCTGCAACCGCCCTCGGTGTTGATTGCAACTGAGTACCTTCCCGACTTGAACAACGTTGTCTGGCAACGAAATCCTCTGATTGAAGATGTTCCTTTGGAGCAACAGATTGAGCTTGATAGCGCTCAACAGCTATTTTTGAAGCGCTGCAGGATAAATGTTGAGGTGTTGAAGCAACCGAGCAGCAACGAGACGAAATTTGACTTGTTCCAGAGATTGAATAGGGGGGGCTCGGTAGCCAACGATCAAGAGATACGTACCTGCTTGGTGGTAATGAAGTCGCCCTCCTTCGCCCAAGTTCTGGCGGAGCTCGCTTCATCCGAAGAAATGCAGGTGCTTTGCAGAATTTCCGCAGACGATGTGAAGAAACAAAAAGATGTTGAATTCGCCACAAGGATTGTTTGCCATGCATACAAAGATCTTCGCGTTCGGGATGATCTCAATGAGTTCCTCGACAGATCCGTATTGGAGATCATTGATGAGGCAGATCCCTCGGAGCTAAAAGAGCGATACTTCAGCAGCATTAAAATGGTTTATGCTGCAGGAGAGGATGCATTGATACCCAAGCACGGTAGGCGCAAAGTATTTACACTGCAGGGCCTAGAAACCATTATCGTTGGTGTCTGCAGGAACTATAACGCCATCGCGAAGCTTGACGATCCGACTAATTTTGTCATAAAGCGGATCGAGGATTTCTGGGACTCCGATGAAATGAAAGTCTACACTTCCTCCGGAATGTCCGCGTCGGATCGCATACGCCAGACAGTACCTCTTGGTGATGTGTGGTTTGCCCCGAGCAAGTAATGATGGATTTCGAGCGCATTGCGTCGAACGAGCGAGCAAGGCGCGCTCGGAGCCTTTCTAATTCGCGGGCTTTATATGCCGGTGCTGGCGAGACTTTGAGGGAGATTGCAGCGCAATCTCTCATCGTTATGTGCTATGCGCACTGGGAAGGCTTCTTCAATTTCTGCGTAGACCTATACATCGAAGCGGTTAACGACGCGGGCAAGGAAATTGTTCAACTGAATCCAGCCCTTTTGGCTTGTGAAATTGAGCCGCATCTGATGTCCCTAAGGGATCGAAATTTTCGTATAGATGCTCGGCCAGACTTCGCTAGGCAGGTCTTGGCGTTGAGCAATTACAAGAGGATTGGCAGCGATCATTCTATCCTAAAAGCAGCATCCAATCTGGATTTCAGCAGGCTTAGAAGTTGCCTTAATGCGTTGGATGTGGATGAACACCGTCTTCTTTCACATCAAAATTTCATTGTGCATGAACTCGTCAAGTGGCGGCATCAAGTTGCGCACGGTGACGATCCAGATTTGCGCACCGCGGACTTAATCAATCACTCTCATCGAGCCGAAGAACTGCTCACTATTGTCCTCGAGATATTCTCAGACAGAGTTGCAAGGTTCTAAGGCCTAGCTCAGTCCAGCGTTATCCTGATCAACAGTGGAGCGGGACGGACACCCCAGCCTATGGGCTTGGTCAAGCGGTGCCTCCGGGAACGACCGCTCCCTATCCGCAGCCGACGCTCTCCACTCCCCCCAAACTCCCACCTAGACACCCCCCACCTCCCTCAGGCACCCTCTCTCCACCCCATCGTGGAGACCCCCATGCGCCAGCCACTCCTCCTCGCCGCCGCTTTCCTCCTTCCGCTCCCCGCCGCCGCGCAGCTTCAGCCCGGGTTCTGGTCCTTTCCTGGCCAGCCGAACCTGCCCGAGGCAGAGCTTGCCGCGCTCTGTGGCACCGGTTTCTCGCTGGTCCTGAGCGACGGCGGCAGCCTGAGTTACCTGCCGCGCGAGGGCGGGGCACTCTGGCAGGATGCCGAGATGGCCTGCACCCCGGACGCCACCGATGCCTGGATTTGCGAGGGCTGGGTCGACCATGGCAGGGGGCCGGAGGCCAGCCGCCATGCCACCCGCGCCG
>CALKAA010000037.1 GCA_937983495.1 uncultured Gemmobacter sp.
CGCGCTCGGCATAGGCCATCACGACCGCAACCGCCCGCCGTGCCGCCTCGACCCCGGCAGCCGCATCGCGCAATTGCTGCCGCAGGATCGACAGCGCGTTGGCGTCTGCAACGGCCTGAGCGGCATCGTGGCTGCGCCCGCGCATCAAGGTGACGATGGTATTGAACATCTCGGCCTCCCCGGATATGAACATCGTTCAAAACATATGCCATGCAAATGAACGCCGTTCAAGCCCAATCGTGAACATCGTTCAAGAAAAGGACTGTGCCGATATGCGCAACGATCCCGACAAGCCCGACCTGAAGACCCGGTTGATTGACGCGGCAGAGGCCGAGATCGCCGAAAAAGGCCTTGCCGGGCTGAAAGCGCGGGCGGTCACGGCGCGGGCAGGCTCCGCCCTTGGGGGGCTTTATACCGCTTTCGAGGATCTGGATCGGCTGGTGCTGCATGTGAATTCACGCACACTGGCCCGGTTGGGCGACGCCCTCGCCCCGTCGCAGCCAGACGCAGCCCCCGAAACCGTCATGCAGACGCTCGCCGGGGCCTATGCCAGATTCGCCCTGGAAAACCGTCGCCTGTGGTCAGCACTGTTCGAGCATCGCCTGCCCGAGGGGGTGGAAATGCCCGCCTGGCACCGGGCCGAGCATGAAGTGCTGATCGCCCGCATCGGTGCCCCCCTTGCCGTGCTGCGCCACGACCTGAGTGCAGAGCAGCGCGCGCTGCGGGTGCGCACCTTGTTCGGCGCGGTGCATGGTGTGGTGCATTTGTCGCTGCAAGAGCGGCTGGTGGGGCTCCCCGAAGCGCAACTTCTGCCCGAAATCGCCGCGCTGGTTCATGCCTTGATCCATGGCAGCGGCGGCAAGCCGGACGCCTGAACGCCAAAAGTCTGACAATCAGAACTCATTACCGACTTATTAACTATTTGCCATCAGGCTCTCGACCGATAGCCTACCCTGGAGTGGCAAGGGGACACCATGGCAACCCGAATGACTGCCCCTGCAGCATTACGCCAATACCGGCAGCAGATGGCGGCCGGGTTTCTCATGTTGCAGTTCGAGCCAGGTATCGAGCGCGAATATGCCTCCGACATGCGTGACCGGCTGCGCGGCCCCGCACTGGTTTGTGGCACGCTTTCGCTTGTCGTCTGGATCGGATTTGCCGGGCTGGATGTGCTGCGCATCCAGAACCTTGCCCCCGGCACTGTGAGCCAGGCCGAATTGCTGCTGTGGTTTGGGGCCAGATGGTCAGTCGTGGCGCTGATCCTTCTCGGCCTTCTGGCGGCGCGGCAGCACTGGCCCAGCTATCCGTGGCTGTCTTGGGTCAGCTATGTGGCGCTTGGGCTTTCGGCCGGTCTGACCGGGCATCTTGCGCGCCTCAATGGCAGCTTTTCGGCCGATAGCAGCGTCATCGTGATCGTGATGGCTGCCTGGCTGCCCATGGGGTTTCTGTTCTGGCGCGCCCTTGCGGCGGCCGTCATCGTGGCGCTCAACTCGATCCTCATCACATTGTTGGCAGATGACCCGCGGCCATTGAGCGAGCGTCTGCAAGTGATCTTGCTGCTGTTGCTGGCTGTGCCGCTTGCTGCGGCCGGTGGCTATCTGCGCGAACATGCTGACAGGCGGCAGTATCTGCTCGCCAGTCTGCGCTATCGCGAATCGATGACCGATTCGCTCACTGGCCTGCCCAATCGGCGCCACCTGTATTGCGAGGCCGAAATCTGGCTGGGCCAAAGCAGGCCAGCCTGGGCCATGGCCGTGCTGGATCTCGATCAGTTCAAGGCCTTCAATGATCGCTTTGGTCATCAGGCCGGAGACGAAGCCTTGCAAAAGGTGGCCGAGGCCCTGAGCAACACCCTGACAGCCCATGGAGCCTTTGTAGCCCGCCTGGGTGGCGAGGAGTTCTGCCTCTTGCTGCCCGGCTCTCCGACAGAGGCCAGCGCCATCGCGCACGCCGCTCAGGCCGCCATTCTCGCCCTTGCCCTGCCCCAGCCCGACAGCCCAGGCGGCATCCTCAGCGCCAGTGTGGGCCTGGCCCCCGCACCGACGCAAGACCACGCCGAACAAGGAACGGCCAACAGCTTCGACGCCCTGCTGCGCGCCGCTGATCGCGCACTTTACGCAGCAAAATCAAGCCATCGCGGCAGTCTGCATTGGGCAAAGAGGGAAGATATGGTGGGCGGTGAGGGACTCGAACCCCCGACATTCTCGGTGTAAACGAGACGCTCTACCAACTGAGCTAACCGCCCGCCCGCGTATTCCCTAGCGGATTGCCCGGTCCCGTGCAAGCGGTGCTGGCGTGCACAAGGCTCAAACCGGGTTCGCAGAACTCCCGACCGCTTCGCCAAACGCAAAACGCCTCGGAAATCCGAGGCGTTTCAACGTATTGATGGTGGGCGATAACGGATTTGAACCGCTGACATCTTCGATGTGAACGAAGCGCTCTACCGCTGAGCTAATCGCCCGATGCGGGGGTAATAGCCTCAGTCTTCGGCCTCTGCAACCCCCTCTGTCACATCTTTTTTGACCGTTTTTTCACCACTGCCGCGTTTCAGTTTGACCACAAGCAAATCACCTTTCTGGCGATTGACCTTGGCCTTGCCAAGGGGCGGCAGGTTCAACTCCTTGCCGTCGCTCAGCGCCTGCCCCATCTCGGCAAGCACCGCCTCGACGATTTCCTTGAGCCCGTTCTTCTTGGCCCCACTGGTCTTGGCGACGCGTTCGACCAGATCTTTGAGTTTGAGGGCCTGGCCTGCGGGTTTGACCACCAGTGCTGCAGCCGCAGCCGATGCCTCGACCACAGCCGACACTTCGGGAGCTGCCTTAAGCGAAGCAGCCTTGGCTTTGGCCGGGCTGGCAGGTTTTTTGGCAGGCTTGGCTGCCGCGGGTTTCGCATCCGACAATTTGGTGGCCATCTCGCCCTCATTGTTTCCTGTTTGCGCACAACAATAGGCAGGAATCAGGCCAGCGCAATCGGGCTGGCTGCGGGCGGCACGAAAAAGGCGCGGATACCCCGCGCCTTTTTCAAACCATTTTCAGAATCAGCGCTTAATGCGCAACCTGACCCGGTTGCTGCTCTCCTGTGGCGCGAGCGGCGGCGGCAGCGGC
>CALKAA010000038.1 GCA_937983495.1 uncultured Gemmobacter sp.
GGGGCGGGCGCTGGCCGGTGGCTTCGGGCCACCGGCCCAAACGCGGAAACGGCTCCGCGTGACCGAGGCCCATGGCCTCTGCCATTTGAGGCGAAGCGGAGCCGCCTTGCCCATGGACGCCCTGCCCCATCCCGGCTAGTCTCCCCGCCATGGTCGCGCAACACTTCTCTCATGTCTCCGCCTGGGTCTTTGACCTTGACAATACCCTTTACCCGCCCGCCATGCGGCTGTTTGACCAGATCGAGGTCAAGATGACCCATTGGGTCATGCGCGAACTGGGCGTGGAGCGGGCCGAGGCCGACCGGCTGCGCCAGCACTATTGGGACAGCTACGGCACCACCCTGGCCGGGCTGATGGCAGAGCATGGCATTCAGCCTGAGGGCTATCTGCATGAAGTGCATGAGATCGACTTTGGCGTGCTGGCCCCGGACCCGCTGCTGGCCGCGCGCATCGCACGCCTGCCCGGCCGTCGCATCATCTATACCAATGCCACCAAACCCTACGCCGAAAAGGTGCTGGCCGCGCGCGGTCTTTCGGGCCTGTTCGATGCGGTCTATGGCGTGGAACATGCGGGCTTTCGCCCCAAGCCCGAGGCCGCGGCCTTCCACACCATCTTTGCGCAAGACGGGCTGGACCCCGCCCGCGCCGCGATGTTCGAGGATGACCCGCGCAACCTCGCCGCACCGCATGCCATGGGGATGCGCACCGTCCATGTCGCCCCAGAGCGGCTGGAGGCAGCCCATATCCACCACCATACCGAAGATTTGACCGATTTTCTGGGCCAGTTGACCGCCTGACTTGCGGGCTGCGACAAGATGCGCCGTGGAGTCATCTTTGCGCCTGCCCCATATCGGGCTGGCGAACAGGAGGTTCTCATGGCCCTTATCTCGACCAACACCCCGCTTCAGGACCAGCCGCGCGGGCTGGCCGCGCTGCCGCTGGTGGGCTTCATCGCCCGCGACATTGCGCGCGATGTGAACATCGTCTTTTACCTGCTGACCATTGTGGCCACCGCCCTGGTGCTGGCGGTCATGCACTGGGGTCTTGTGGCGCTGACCCTGACAGCCGTGGCGCTGGTGCCGGTCTATTTCGTGATCCTGATCCTGATCACGCGCGGGTAAGGGCGAAAGGTGCCCCATTCTTCTGCGAAGAATGGACAGGGGGCGCTCGCGCCCCCTCGGCCTTCGGCCCTCACCCCCTGAGGATATTTGGCAACAGAAAATGAGGGGGGGGCGTGCTTTCTGGCGGGGCAGCCTGTCGCGTGGACGGCGGGCCCGGCTTGCCCTATCTAGGGGGCAATCTGCGGAGGGCGTGAGATGCGCAGCGAGACCGATATTCTGATTTCCGGGGGCGGTGTGGCGGGGCTGGCGGCGGCCTGTGCCTTTGGCGCGGCCGGCTATCGCGTGACCTGCGTGGAACCGCACCCCCCCGTGACCGAGGCCGAGGCGGAAGGCTCGGACCTGCGCACCACCGCTTTTCTGCACCCCTCGATCCCGGTGCTGGAGGCGGCGGGCCTTTGGGCGCGGCTGGCCCCCCATGCCGCCCCCTTGCAGATCATGCGGATCGTCGATGCCGGCGGGGTCGAGGCGCGCCCGCGCGTGGTGAAGGATTTCAATGCCGCCGATCTGAGCGACCAGCCCTTTGGCTGGAACCTGCCCAATTGGCTGTTGCGGCGCGAGATGCTGGCGCGGATGGCCGAATTGCCGAATGTGCGCTTTCTGGCCGGGGTGGCGACCGCCTCGGTGCTGACGCGAGCGTCAGAGGTGCTGGTGACGCTGAGCGATGGCAGCCGCCATGCCGCAAAGCTGCTGATCGGGGCGGATGGGCGCGGCAGCCTGGTGCGGCAGGCCCTGGGGATCGAGGTGAAAACCCTGCGCTATGGCCAAAAGGCCCTCGCCTTTGCCGTGAGCCATCCGGTGCCGCATGACAATATCTCGACCGAGATTCACCGCTCGGGCGGGCCGTTCACCTTTGTGCCGCTGCCCGATGCCGGGGGCCAGCATCGCTCGGCCGTGGTCTGGATGGATCATGCCGCCGAGATCGACCGCCGGCTGGGGCTGAGCCGGGAAGCCTTTGCCGCCGAGATGCAGATGCGGTCTTGCGGGCTGCTGGGGGAGCTGACGCAGATCAGCCGCCTGACCGCCTGGCCGATCATCGCCCAGATCGCGGCCCGGATGGCGGGCGAGCGCACGGCGCTGATGGCCGAGGCCGCGCATGTGATGCCGCCCATCGGGGCGCAGGGGTTGAACATGAGCCTCGCGGATCTGACGGCGCTGCTGGATCTGGCGACGCCTGCCACCCTGGGCGATGCGGCCATGCTGGAGGCCTATCACCGCAAGCGCCATTGGGATGTGCAGGCGCGGGTGCGCGGGATCGACCTTCTGAACCGCGCCTCGCAGATCGGTGCGCAACCCTTGCGCGACCTGCGCGCCGCGACGCTGAACGCGATGTATTCCATTGCCCCCCTGCGGCGCGGGCTGATGCGGGCCGGGATCGGGGTGCGCTGAGTGCGAAAATGCCCAAACCGCGCCGGGGCCGTTTCAGCCCCACCGAGCCCGATTGACCCTCTGATGGCGCGCCCCTATCCTGCGGCACGGTATTGGAGTAACGCGATGAAACCCAAGGGCTTCTGGTCCTACGCCCGTGGCGATGACGACCATCTGGACAAGATGCTGAGCGATCTGCGCGGCGCGATTGCGGGCGAAGTGTCGATGTTGATGGGCGAGGATGTCGGCATCTTTCAGGACATCCACGATCTGCGCACCGGTGACCGCTGGGCCGAAACGCTGCGGGCCGGGGTCAGCGCGGCCTCTTTCCTGATCCCGGTGCTGACGCCCCGGTTCTTCAACCGAGACTGGTGCCGCGAGGAGGTGTTGACCTATCTGCGCATCTGCGAAGAGGCCGGGATTGAGCCGCGCATCTTTCCGATCCGGTTTGTCAAATGGCGCGAAGATGCAGATTGCGTGGTGCGGCAGGCTTTGCAGCCGTTTCAATACAAGGATTTCTCCAACTGGCGGTTTGAAAGCGATCCGACACAGAAATCTCGGCTGGTTTTCGAGTTTGCGGAAGATGTGACAGAGCGGCTGCACTTGCCACAGGCAGCGCGAAAGCCCGCAAAGGCCAGTGTCAGCGCAACACATGATCCTCAGGCACAAAAGACAGCGGAAGAGATCGACTTGCCGCGTAAGGAGGGAATGCCCCCACCGAAGCAGACCGTGCATATTGTCGATCCCTGGCCAAAACGCGGCGATTTCACCAGCATTCAGGCCGCCATCGACGCGGCAGACCCCGGTGACCGGATCGTGGTGCGCGAGGGCACCTATCGGGAATCGCTGCGCCTGTCCAAGGTATTGGAGATCTTCGGGGAAGGGGATCGCGAACGGATTCTGGTGACAACCGACAAGGGCAACGCTTTGCATTGCGATGCGCCGCTGGCCCGGATTGCG
The DNA here is from genome assembly GCA_937983495.1 of uncultured Gemmobacter sp. GTDB lineage: Bacteria > Pseudomonadota > Alphaproteobacteria > Rhodobacterales > Rhodobacteraceae > Gemmobacter. The sequence goes on from CALKAA010000038.1 coordinate 3,447, forward strand.
GGCCTGCGGTTCCGGCGAGAGGCGGGGGGCTTCGACTATGCAATCTGGATTACTGCCGGTGGGGCAGAGATCGAAGATTGTGTGGTGGAAAGCCAATCTCAGGCCTGCATCTCGATAAAGGGGCGCGATAGCGTACCATCATTGCGCCGCTGCCTAATGCGTGACGGGGAGCAGGGAGGATTGTTTGTCAATGGCGGTGCTCAGCCAAACGTGGAGGATTGCCAATTCATCGGGAATACCTTTGCAGGGGTTGAAGTCAGTGGCGAGGCAAGCCGCACCACCCTGCGCCGCTGTATAGCAGCAAAGGGCAAACAGGGGGGATTCTACTTCCAAGCTGGTGCTGGTGGCTTGATGGAAAGCTGTGAGGCCACTGACAATGGCTTTTCTGGCGTGCTTATCTCCACCGGCGCGGCTCCCGTGCTGCGCGATTGTACCCTTCGCCAGAATAGCGGGTCAGGGCTGGCAATTTACAAAGCCGGGCGCGGACGTGTTGAGGGTGGGCGGATAGAATGGAATGGGGCGGCCGGGCTTCATTTGCAGGACGGGAGCGAGACCTCGATGCAGGACTGCACCATCACAGGCAATGCAAGTGGGGCAGTATTGATCACCGATGCAGAAAGCACAGGCATATTCCGCAATAACAATTTGCAAGGCAATATGCGTGGCGCTTGGGACATTGCCGAAGGGGCCAAGGTGGAGCGGCACGGTAATATCGAATAAGGCCGGGGGTTTCCCCCCGGCCTCGATTTTTCGTGGAAAAATCGGTCCCTTGCGGGATCAGTTCCGTGCCTTGTCCACCATCTTGCCCTTGGAGATCCAGGGCATCATGGCGCGCAGTTTCTCGCCGACTTGCTCGATCTGATGCTCGTCATTGGCGCGGCGCGAGGCCTTGATGGTGGGCTGGCCCACGGCGTTTTCCAGCATGAAGTCGCGCACGAACTTGCCCGACTGGATGTCGGCCAGAACCGCTTTCATGCGGGCCTTGGTTTCCTCGTAAGGCAGGATGCGCGGGCCGGTGACGTATTGGCCATATTCTGCGGTGTTGGAGATCGAGTAATCCATGTTGGCGATGCCGCCTTCATAGATCAGGTCCACGATCAGCTTCACTTCGTGCAGGCATTCGAAATAGGCCATTTCCGGCTCGTAGCCCGCTTCGACCAGGGTTTCAAAGCCGCAGCGGATCAGCTCGACCAGACCGCCGCAGAGCACGGCTTGCTCGCCGAACAGGTCGGTTTCGCATTCCTGACGGAAGTTGGTCTCGATGATGCCCGAGCGGCCGCCGCCGATGGCCGAGCAATAGGACAGCGCGATGTCCTGCGCCTTGCCGGTGGCGTCCTTGTGGACGGCAAACAGGCAGGGCACGCCGCCGCCTTTGGTATATTCGCCGCGCACGGTGTGGCCCGGGCCTTTCGGGGCCATCATGATAACGTCGATGCCCGGCTTCGGCTCGATCAGGCCGAAATGCACGTTCAGACCATGGGCGAAGGCGATGGCCGAGCCCTCTTTCAGGTTGTCATGCACATATTTCTTGTAGGTCTCGGCTTGCAGCTCGTCGGGCATGGTGAACATGATCACGTCGCACCAGGCGGCGGCTTCGGCGATGCCCATGACCTTCAGGCCTTCGCCTTCGGCTTTCTTGGCCGAGGGGCTGCCGTCGCGCAGCGCCACGACGAGGTTCTTCGCGCCCGAATCGCGCAGGTTCAGCGCATGGGCATGGCCTTGGCTGCCATAGCCCAGGATCGCGACCTTCTTGTCCTTGATCAGGTTGATGTCGCAATCGCGATCATAATACACGCGCATGGGCGGTTCCTTTCCGGTTAAACTGACGGCAGAATACGGATAAGCCCCGGGCGTTCAGATCGGAAGA
>CALKAA010000039.1 GCA_937983495.1 uncultured Gemmobacter sp.
CATGGGACCACTCGGCTGGAGGTTTCCCCGCGCTTTAGCTGGTTTTCGCAGCTTTGGGAATGGCAGGCGGTGTGGCAAGCAGGCTTGTCAGGGCGGGGGCTTCGCTCTATACGCGCCCGGTGGCCTCGGGGCTGCAAGAATCAATCATGACGCCGCGTGTGCCCCTCTGTCGCTTGTGGGGGCATTTCCGGCAAAGGAGAAGCGACATGAAACTTCATGAATTGGCCGATAACGCCGGTGCAGCCCGCAAGCAGAAGCGCGTCGCGCGCGGTCCGGGCTCGGGCAAGGGCAAAACCGCTGGCCGTGGTATCAAAGGTCAGAAATCGCGTTCGGGCGTGGCTATCGGTGGTTACGAAGGCGGCCAGATGCCGCTGTACCGCCGCCTGCCGAAGCGTGGCTTCAACAAGCCGAACGCCAAGGAATATGCGGTCATCAACCTCGGCCTGATCGAGAAATTCGTGGCTGCCGGCAAGCTGAACGCCGCCGAAATCACCGAAGACTCGCTGATCGCCGCTGGTGTGACCAAATACAAGCGTGACGGCGTGCGCGTTCTGGCCAAGGGCGCGGTGTCGTCCAAGCTGAACATCACGGTGACCGGTGCTTCGGCCGCTGCGATCGAAGCCGTGGCTGCCGCTGGTGGCAAGTTGACCGTGGCGGAAGCGGCTGCTGCCGCTGAATAAGGTTGTGAGCGGTCGCAAGACCGCTTACATGGGATCAAGTTTTCCCGCGCCGCCGACCGGAAAACGGTTCGGCGGCGCTGTCATGAAAGAGCATCCGTATGGCATCTGCTGCAGAGCAAATGGCGGCGAACCTGAGCTGGGGCGCCCTTGGCAAGGCGACGGACCTTCGCCAACGCATCTTCTTCACCATCGGCCTTCTGATCGTCTATCGCCTTGGCACCTATATTCCGGTGCCGGGGATCGACGGCGGCGCGCTGCGCAACTTCATGTCGGATGTCTCGGCCGGTCTCGGCGGCATTCTGAACATGTTCACGGGCGGCGCGATCAGCCGCATGGGCATTTTTGCGCTTGGCATCATGCCTTACATCTCGGCCTCGATCATCGTTCAGTTGCTGTCCGCCATGTGGGCACCGCTGGAGCAGCTGAAGAAAGAGGGTGAGCAGGGCAAGAAGAAGCTGAACCAATATACGCGTTATGGCACGGTGGCGCTGGCGCTGTTCCAGGCCTGGGGCATTGCGGTCAGCCTTGAGGCCGGCAATCTGGCGCATGAGCCGGGCCTGTTCTTCAAGGCGGGTGTGGTCATAACGCTGGTCGGGGGCACCATGTTCCTGATGTGGCTGGGCGAGCAGATCACGGCACGCGGCATCGGCAACGGCATTTCGCTGATCATCTTTGTCGGCATCGTGGCCGAAATCCCGACGGCTGTCGTGCAGTTGCTGGCACAGGGCCGGGAAAACAGCGATTGGCTCCTGATCGTCGGTGTCATCGCGATGGTGGTGGCCGTGATCGCCTTTGTGGTGTTCATGGAGCGCGCCCTGCGCAAGATCCATATCCAGTATCCCCGCCGTCAGGTGGGCATGAAGATCTATGATGGCGGTTCCAGCCACCTGCCGATCAAGGTGAACCCGGCGGGCGTGATCCCGGCGATCTTCGCCTCGTCGCTGCTGCTGCTGCCGACCACAATCGCCGCTTTCTCGCACACCCAGACCGGGCCTGTGATGTCCACCATCCTCGCCTATTTCGGACCGGGGCAGCCGCTTTACCTGCTGTTCTTCTCGGCGATGATCGTGTTCTTCGCCTATTTCTATACCCATAACGTCGCTTTCAAGGTCGACGATGTGGCGGATAACCTGAAGAACCAGGGGGGCTTCATTCCTGGTATCCGGCCGGGTGCGAAAACCGAGGAACATCTGGAATATATCGTTAACCGCGTGCTGGTGCTGGGCTCTGCCTATCTGGCGTTTGTCTGCCTGCTGCCCGAGATCATCCGCAATGAACTGACCATTCCGTTCTATTTCGGCGGCACCTCTGTGCTGATCGTGGTCTCGGTGACGATGGATACGATCAACCAGATTCAGTCGCATCTGCTGGCTCACCAGTATGAAGGCCTGATCGAGAAGTCGCAGTTGCGGGGCCGCAAGCGCACGGGTGCCAAACCCGTCACCCGCCGCTGAACGCCAAAAGCTTGGGAGGAAATCTGAACCATGACCAATATCATTCTTCTCGGGCCGCCCGGCGCTGGCAAGGGCACGCAGGCCAAGCGGCTGGTGGATGAGCGGAACATGGTGCAGCTTTCCACCGGCGACATGCTGCGCGAGGCCAAGACCTCGGGCACCGAAATGGGCAAGCGCGTCGCAGAGGTGATGGACAAGGGGCAGCTGGTCACCGATGAGATCGTGATCGGCCTGATCGAGGAGAAACTGTCTGGCCCGGCGGGCGGCGGCTTCATCTTCGACGGCTTCCCGCGCACGCTGGCACAGGCCGATGCGCTTGGCGCGCTGCTGGCGCGCAAGGGGCAAAAGCTGGATGCGGTGATCGAGCTGGTGGTGGATGACGAGGCGCTGGTCGCCCGTATCGTGCGCCGCGCCGAGGAGGCCGCCGCAGCCGGGCAACCCGTCCGCGCCGATGACAACCCGGAGGTTTTCGCCGGCCGTCTGCGCGAATATTACAAGAAGACTGCGCCCCTGACCGGTTATTACTATGCCAAGGGTGACCTCAAGCAAGTGGATGGCATGGCCCCTATGGCCGATGTCGGCGTGGCCATTGCGAAACTTCTTGACAGCAAGTGAAACTTGCGTGGGGCACACTTGACGGGTGCCGCAAAACCCCCTAAGCCACGGCGTCCCGCAAGGGAATCGTCCGTGGCTTTCGTTTTCCCGTCTGGGGATTCGTCGGGGGACGAAAAGTCGAGCCGGGCGACGGTTAATGCACTCTCAAGGTCGCGCCGGTGTTGTGAAAAAAGGTTCTGGCATTACGGAACCGCAACAATGAAGGAAGACACGTTTGGCACGTATTGCTGGCGTTAACATCCCGACCGGGAAGCGCGTCCCGATCTCTCTGCAATATATCCATGGCATCGGTGCCCATTTCGCAGAGCAAATCTGCGAAGCGCTGAACATCGACCGCGCGCGTCGCGTGAACCAGCTTTCGGATGCCGAAGTGCTGGCGATCCGCGAATATATCGACGCCAACTTCACCGTTGAGGGCGACCTGCGCCGTGAAGTGTCGATGAACATCAAGCGTCTGATGGACCTTGGCTGCTACCGTGGCCTGCGTCACCGTCGCAACCTGCCGGTTCGCGGTCAGCGCACCCACACCAACGCTCGCACCCGCAAAGGCCCCGCTAAGGCCATTGCCGGCAAGAAGAAATAAGGGGGCGTTGAGATATGGCACGCGATAAGACCCGTATGAAGCGTAAAGAGCGCAAGAACATCGCCGCTGGCGTCGTTCATGTGAACTCGTCGTTCAACAACACCAAGATCCTGATCTCCGACGTTCAGGGCAACGCCATTTCCTGGTCGTCCTCGGGCACCATGGGCTTCAAGGGTTCGCGCAAGTCGACCCCCTACGCCGCTCAGATGGCTGCCGAAGACGCCGCCAAAAAGGCTCAGGAACATGGCATGAAGACCGTTGAGGTCGAAGTGCAGGGTCCGGGTTCGGGCCGTGAATCGGCGCTGCGCGCGCTGGCCGCGGTTGGCCTGACCATCACCTCGATCCGCGACGTGACGCCGCTGGCCCATAACGGCTGCCGTCCGCCCAAGCGTCGCCGCGTCTGACGCAAGAGTTTCGACC
>CALKAA010000040.1 GCA_937983495.1 uncultured Gemmobacter sp.
CCAGCTTGCCATCGCTGATCGCCGCACGGTCGGGGCAGCGGCTGAGGCCATGGGCGAACAGATCGCCCAAGGCGGTGGTCGGGCCGGGCACAAAGGCCTCGGCGCCGGTCTCCCAGGACCAGGGCTGCGGCAGCGCATTCATGCCGGCACCTCGCAAGGGTCCGTGCAGCGTGCGCCCACCTTCGGCACGCCAACGCCAAGGCTGAACCGGGCCTTCGGCAGTTCGGTCGCGCCGATGCGGCGATAGAAGGCCAGCCCCAGGGCATTGTCGGGCGGGGTTTGCCATTCGATGCGGGCGCAGCCACGGCTGAGCGCAAAGGCCTCCAGCACCGCCATCAGCCGCCGCCCCAAGCCCTGCCCCCGCGCCTCCTCGGCAAGGTAAAGGCAATCGAGATAGGCAAAGGGCGCCGCACTCCAGGTGCTGTGATCGACCGTGGCCGACATATAGCCGACCGGGGTCTGGTGCCGGGTGACGACCCAGAGGCTGATCGGGGCCGCCTCGCCAAAGGCCAGCGCCGCCAGCGCCTCTTGCCGCTGAAAGCCCGCCGCCAGCGGCAAACCCTCATAGGCGGCGTGTTCCTCGATCAGGCGGGCCAGCGCCGCCATATCCTCGGCCCGAGCCGGGCGGATCAGGGTGCAGCTTGCGTTACACATAGCCATTGAACCCCAGTGAAAGGTATTCCTCGACGATCTCGTCGGTCAGGCTGGCCGGATTTTGCGCCAACACCTGCCGCACCCAGAGGTCGCGCTCGTATTTGTAAATCTCCAGCTCCCACACGCAGGTGATGACGTTCAGGTGATCCAGCGACATCATGTCGGGCGTGTCGCTCTCAAAACTGTCGATCTTGAAAGCCTTCATGCGCAGCATATTGGCGTCGAACCAGGTGTTCGTGAGCGTGTAGAGCCCGTCATTGGCCCAGTGCAGGATGCCGAAACCGATCTTGTGATCGGCTTCCAGCTTTGGGTCGGGCAAGCCGGGGGTCAGAAGCTGCGCGATCTTTTCCATGCCCGGCACCGGGGCCGCGCCATATTTGGGCGAGATCAGCGAATAGATCTTCAGCTTGGTGTCCTGAATGGTCAGGGCACCCAGAAAATCGACACGGCGGGGGGTATATTCAAGCGGGTTCATGGGTCAGGGTCCGGGCAAGGGTTTCGGAAAGGGTGGGCATGATCGGGGCGATCAGGTCGATCACGAGGCGATAACCGGCGGGGCGGTCGGCGGCGGGGGCGGCGCGCACTTCATCCAGCAGCCGCATCACGGAACGCGCCATGGTCTGCATCGAGAAGCTGTCCACCCGCGCAGCATCGGCGCAGGCAATGGCGGCGGCGGTGCCTGTCCAGCGCGCGCCCGATTGTGCGGGCAGCCCCTGTTCGACGGCGCGGGTCAGCTCGGCACAAAGCGGGCGGAACACCTCCTGCACCCAGGCCTTGAACTCGGCCATGACGAAATTCTCGGCCTTGGTTTCGGGCGCATGCAGCGCGGTGAACAGCCGGATCGCATCGGCGGGGTAAAGCCCGGTCACATCCTTGATCCAGACGGCATTGCCCCGGCTGGTCGAGAAATCGTCGCCGTCCAGCATCAGGAAACGGTTGGTGACAAAGCGCCCGATGGTCGGCCCGGACGGGTCGCAGACCTGTTGCACCGCATAGGCGATGGCGTGACTGTAGGAGCAGTCAAACCCAAGGAAATGCACAAGGTTCGTCTGCGGCGACCACCAGTCGGCAAAGCGGCCGCGCTCGGGGTGATCTTCCAGATATTCCTTCACGGCGGCGCGGTAGCCCGAGAGGCCCATGAACCAGGTATGCACCGGATCGCCGCCAAAGCGCGCCACCGGCAGGCCCGCATCGCCGGGCCGGGTGATCGGCCAGGTATCCGAGGTCTTGGCGAGGTTCGCCGCCAGATAATCGCGCAGATCATCGCGCATGCCGCGGGTGGCGTGCCAGGCGGCCACCGTCTCGAAATGGCGCCCCAAGGCCCAGACCTGCGCGGTCTGCGTCTCCATCCGCATCGGCGTGCCGCAGGCGATGCAGGTCATGCCGGTCATCAGCGCCGGGATCGGCTTTGACGCGCAGCCCTCGCATTGCGAGGCGTCCGAGCTGGTGCCGCAGGTGTTGCAGCCGCCGCGCCCCCAGGCCTCATGCCCCCATTTGCGGCAATTCGGGCAGCGATGCACCGAGACCACCTGCGCCGAAACATCCTCGGCCACGCAATCCAGGTAATGCTCCACACTGTCGCGGAACCACGGGTTGTCGCGCGCCGGGGGGAAGTGGTCGAACTCGACCCCCGCCAGTTCCGATGACAGCACGATGGCGCGGCGCATCAGCGCCCCGTAATCGGCGGCCGAGCGGTTCAACGCCTCGGCCTTGCGCGGCAGATAGCTTTGATAATCATCGGAATAACAGACCATGATGACATCATGCCCCTTCGCCATCAGGCTGCGGCGGCAGATGTCAGCGGCCAGGAAGGGGCCGGACAGGTGACCCAGATGCAGGTCGCCATTCGGGGTGGGCGGGGTCACGGTAACGATGTAGCGCGCCATGTCAGGCAACCTTTTTCAGCTGGGTTTGCAGGGAGTGTTGCTGGGCGACAAAGCCCAGAACGGCGGCGAGGAAGGCGGGGTGGTCGAACAGCGCCAGATGGCTGGTGCCGGGTTCGAGATGCAGGGTCGCGCCGGGGATCGCCTCGCAGGCCTCGACCGAGCCCTGCGGATGGGCGGTGATGTCACCGGGGCCGGTGAACAGCCGCGTGGGTGCCGTGATCCGGCCCAGCCAGTGCATCGGGTTTTCCTTCACAAAGGCCCGGATCAGCCGCGCATAGCGGAACACCTGATCCGGCCCGGCAGTCAGCGCCTGCACGATATGCTTGTGCTGCGGCTCGGTGACGCTCATCGCCTCATTGGCCTTGCGGCTGATGTCGCGGGTCATCAGCTTCACAAAGCGGGTGCGATCTTCCTTGAAGACCGAGTTATACAGCATCGCCGCCACGCTGGGGCTGATCGCCACCTTGGGCATGATCGAGGCAAGGTTCTGCTGGAACAGCGTGAGCGTGGCACCCGGATGCATGAAGCTGCCATTCAGCAGCGACAGGCTTTCCACCCGCGCCGGAGAATGGGCGGCGATATGGCTGGCCACCACCGCGCCGGTGGACCAGCCCAGCAGCGCCACACGGGCCACGCCAAAGGCGCGGGTCACCAGATCGAAATCGCCAGCATGATCGGCCACCGACAGCGCGGGGCGGCTCATGTCAAAGCCGGTATCGGGCAGGCCCCGGCATTCCCAGGTCAGGGTGTTGAACCCCTGCCCCGCCAGCCCGGCGATCAGCGGATGCAGCACATTGACCGGCATGCCATAGGCATTGACGATCACCGCCGTCGGCCGGGCCGGGCTGAAATCGCGATTGGCATAGGCCACCAGGCGGCTGCCATCGGCGCGCGGCAGATGCAGCAGGCGCAGGCGATCCATCAGCGGGCCATGCGCCGTCTCGTTCCGCGCGGCCTCGATCAGGTTCAACAGGTCAATCTCATAAATCCGGTCGGCCTCGGCCAGATCTTCGCCATGAAAGGCCTTGCGGTTGTCGCGCCGGGTATAGGGCAGGAAGAAAGCCAGCCGCGCATTCAGCCGCAAATCGGCCTCGGGCAGATCGGCGGGGTTTGTGGTGCAGGCGATCTCCAGC
>CALKAA010000041.1 GCA_937983495.1 uncultured Gemmobacter sp.
CCCGCCGTAGATCGCCACCCGGGTCACGCGGTCGGGGGCCACCCGCGCGAGGGTGAGGCGCAGCTCCCCATCCAGCGGCTTGCCACCGGTCACCACCACCTCTGGCCCGGCCAGCGTGCGCGTGACGGTCAAGCCCAGCTCTGCCGTGCGCGAGCCGCCCGCAAGCACCAGCGCCTCCAGTGCAGGCATCGCCGCCATCAGGTCGGCGTGCAGCAACTGGCAATTCGGCACCGGAATGATGGTTTCCGACCCGCGCGCGTGAAAGCCGATCAGCGTGCCGCCCTTGGTGCGCCGTGCCGCCAGCGTGGCCCGCCGCCGCGACCGGGGCGGTGAGGTCACGATAGGCCGCAACGCGGCCTCCAGCCCCTGCCCTGCCAGAGCGCCCTTCACGATACCCAGCTTCCAGTCGGCCACCACCGAGTCGCGCGCATGTTGCATCAGACACCCGCCGCAGGTCTTGGCATGACTGCAAGGCGGCTTCACCCGATCGCCTGAGGGCGTGACGATCTTCACCCCCTCCAGAACGTCCTTGCGCAACTCGCCCTCGACCTCCTCGCCCGGCAACGTGCCCGGCACATAGATCGAGCCTTCCGGCCCTTCGGCAATGCCGTCGCCATGATGGCCCAGCCGGGCGATGGTCAGTTTCATTCCGCTGCCTCTTCGGTGACGATGAAGCCCCCCGATTGCCTGTTCCAGTAGCGCGCGTAAAGCCCCCCTTTCGTCAGAAGCGCCTCATGGCTGCCTTCCTCGACGATCCGGCCCTGATCCAGAACGATGATCCGATCCATCGCCGCGATGGTTGACAGGCGGTGCGCGATGGCCAGCACGGTTTTGCCCTGCATCACCTTGTCCAGCGCGCTTTGGATGCTGGCTTCCACCTCGCTGTCCAGCGCGCTTGTGGCCTCATCCAGCACGAGGATCGGCGCATCCTTGAGGAAGGCCCGCGCCAAGGCGATGCGCTGCCGCTGCCCGCCAGACAATTTCACACCGCGTTCGCCCAGATAGGCGTCATAGCCCTTGCGGCCCGCGTGATCCTCCATCGCCCTGATGAACTCATGCGCCTCGGCCGCGGTGGCCGCAGCGATGATCTCGGCCTCGCTCGCGTCAGGGCGGCCATAGGCGATATTGTCACGAGCCGAGCGATTGAACATCGCGGTTTCCTGCGTGACCATGCCGATCTGGCGGCGCAGGCTCTCCTGCGTCACGCTGCGCACATCGTGGCCATCGACCGAAACAGAGCCTTTTTCGCAGTCATAGAGCCGCAAAAGCAGGCTCACGAGGGTCGATTTCCCCGCGCCAGAGGCCCCGACAATCCCGATCTTTTCACCCGCCGCAATGCGCAGCGTCAGATCCTGAATGCCGCCCTTGCGCCGCCCATAGGCAAAGCCCGCGCCCTCATAGGCAATCGCGCCCGCAACGCGGGGCAGGGTGATCGCGCCCTCGGCATCGGCCAGAACATGCGGCTGCGCCAGCGTGCGCATACCGTCCTCCACCTCGCCGATGCTGGTATAGACACTCATCAGAGTAAAGCTCACCCAGCCAGTCATCTGGGCGATCCGCATCGCCACCGCGCCGGCCGCCGCAATGTCACCGGGCGTCGCCTGCCCCTGCTGCCACAGCCAAACCGTGCTGCCGATCAGCAGCACAGGCAGCACCCCCGCCAGCGTCATCAACGAATAGCGGAACCAGGTCGAAATCGCCCCGAATTCGAGACTACGCTCGCGGAAAACCTGCATGCTTTGCAGGGCCACGCGGTCTTCAAAGGCCGCATGGGCAAACAGTTTTACCGTCTTGATATTGGTGATTGTATCGACCACCTGCCCTGAAACCATCGCCCGCGCTGCCGCCCGAGCGGAGGAATTGGCTTTCACCTTGGGCAAAAAGAACCGGATCAGCGCCAGATAGGCCAGCAGCCAGACCATCATGGCCAAGGCAATGCGGGCATCAATCGCAATCAGAAACCCCGCCGAGCCGATCACCGAGGCCAGCGCGAAACAGACCGTGTTGATGACCTCGGTCGCGGTATCCGTCACCGCCCGCGCCGCCTGCATCTGCTTTTGGGCAATCCGGCCCGCGAAATCATTGTCGAAAAACGTGACCGCCTGCCCCAGCGTCCAGCGATGCAACCGGCTCAGGACCAGCGGCATCACATTCGGTCCCACGATGATGGAGTTCGACGCCGCCGAAGCCGCAAATGCCAAGGGGCGAAGCAGCAGATAGAACACCAGAAACAGCAGTAACAGAGACGTATTTTGCGCAAAGAAGCCCGCTGGCCCATCCTGCACTGCCGCGTCGATCACCCAACCGAGGATGACCGAAGACACCACCTCCGTCGTGCCCGCCAGCGCAGAAATGACGCCCGCCACGATCAGCGGCCCCCAGGCTCCGCGCAGGCACCACCGGAAAAATGCCCCCAACTGCTGTGGCGGCTGCCCCTCGGCGGGGCGGAAGGCGTCAATCAGCCCGCCAAGCCTCTGTGTCAGGCTCATGCCTCCTCCTCGGTGCCGATGAAACCACCCGATTGCCGCGCCCAGAACCGCGCATAAAGCCCTGATCTCGCGATCAATTCCTCATGCGTGCCATCTTCGGCAATCGCGCCATCCTCCAGCACCACGATCCGGTCCATCGCCGCCAGAGTGGAAAGCCTGTGGGCAATGGCGATCACCGTTTTGCCCTGCATCACGCCATAAAGCGCATCCTGAATTGCCGCCTCCACCTCGCTGTCCAGCGCACTGGTGGCCTCATCGAGGATCAGAATCGGCGCATCTTTCAGGATCACGCGCGCAATACCCACGCGCTGCCGCTGCCCGCCCGAAAGTTTCACGCCGCGCTCGCCCACATGCGCGTCATAGCCCTTGCGGCCTTCCGGGTCTTCCAGCGTCAGGATGAACTCATGCGCCTCGGCCCGCTTGGCCGCGGCCATCATCTCCTCCTCAGTGGCATTTGGGCGGCCATAGAGAATGTTTTCACGCACCGAGCGGTGCAGTAGGCTTGAATCCTGCTGCACCATGCCGATCTCGCGGCGCAGGCTGTCCTGCGTCACCTGCGCAATGTCCTGCCCGTCAATCAGGATGCGCCCGGCCTCGCAATCATAGAAGCGCAGCAGCAGCTTCACGAGGGTCGATTTGCCAGCCCCCGAGCGCCCCACCACGCCCAACCGCTCGCCGGGGCGCAGGGTCAGCGTGATGTCCCGCAAACCGCCAGAGCCGCGGCCATAGTGATGCGAGACGCCCTCAAAGCGCAGTTCACCTGCGGTCAGCCGCAGCGGCGCAGCCTGCGCCGCATCCACCAGACCAATGGGCTGGGTAATGGTCTCCATCCCCTCCTGCACCACGCCCAATGCCTGCACCAGGCCGGTCGTCGCCCACATGATCCAATAGGTCATGTTGTTCAACCGCAGCACCAACGCCGTGGCCGCAGCCACCGTGCCGACGGTGGCCGCACCCTGATACCACAGCAGCACAGCCCAACCCGTCACCGCCACGATCAGGAAGCCGTTCAACAGGGTCAGCGCCAGATCCATCTTGGTGATGATGCGCATTTCCTTCTGGAAGGTCGCGCGGGCATGTTCGATCGCCTCGGTGGCATGGCGCATTTCCAGATCGTGATGGGCGAACAGCTTCACCGAATGGATATTGGAATAGGCATCCACCACCCGCCCGGTTACGGCCGAGCGCGCATCCGAACTGGCCTTGGCCGCTGGCCCGGCCCGCCGCAGCGTCCAACGCACCAGCGCCGCATAAAGCGCCAGCCAGACCAGCATCGGCAGCAACAGCCGCGGGTCGGCTTCGGCCAGCATGATACTCGCGCCGACCACTGTGACACTGGCAAAAGCCATGGCGTCAAAAGTCTGGAACACCGCATCCCCGGCGGCGGGCGGGGTCTGCATCACCCGGTTGGCAATCCGCCCGGCGAAATCGCTTTCAAACCAGCCGACCGGCTGGCGCAGCACATGGTCATGCGCGCGAAACCGGATCATCGTGCCGAAATTCGGCAGGATCGTATTATGCAAAAGTGCGACGTTAGAGACGATCAGCAAGGGCCGGACGATCAGCACGAACAGCGCCACCGCGATGATCTCGGTGCCGTAATCCGCCCAGACTTGCGCCGGTGTGCCCTGCGCCAGCAGATCGACCAATCGCCCCACATACCAGATCATCGCCACATCCAGCGAGGCGGCCACAACCGAAAGCACACCAGTCGCCGCAAAGACCTTGCGAAACGGCCGGATATACTCTTTCAGAAACGGCCAAAGCTGGCGGGGTGGCGTATCGCTGCGCGCATAGGGCTGATAAGGGTCAACCAGCCCTTCAAAAAACCGGAACATGGGAAGGCCTCTGATCAAACAGGCATCAGATATAGAGCCTTTTGACCGGAAGGAAAAGTTCAGCCCAGCAGGTTCTCTCGCGTTGCGCACAGGTTTGAGTGCAGCCATGCGCCTTCCAGCGCCTTGAGCCGTGCGCCCAACGCCGCGCCTTGCAAGGCGGGCATCAAGTCGGCTGGCTTGACGGGAAAAACAGCCGCTTGCCCTCGCGCCACCTCCGTTTCCCACCCTTCGGGCGGAGGCACGCCAATGAGTGCCGCACGCGCAAGTATGGCGTGCTGCGCCAATTCCTTGAGCTTCCAGCCCAGCACAGCAGCGCTGTGTTCTTCGTGTAAAGCGTCTCTGATATGGCCAAAATCACGGCTTTCTGCCCGCGACAGGCGCCACAGGTCGGTGGGGTCTTCGCCACCCAGCACCGCCAGGCGGCGCAGCCAATGGGGGGGTCTTCCGGCCTCAAGATGCACCAAAACCGGTATCGCGCGGGCATCAGCGCCCGGCAGAACGCGAGCCAATATTCCGGCCTGCGCCATGGCCGCCAAGCTGGGGCCAGGGTCTGGTGCCGCCAGAAGCTTGCGCATTTCAGCCCCGATACGCTCGGATGAAAGTGTCTCTATACCGGCAGAAAGCGCGGCACAGGCGGCCAAGCCCTCGGGATCTATTCCCTCCTCAGCATGGCCATACCAAGCATGAAATCGAAAGAAGCGCAGGATACGCAGGTAATCCTCCCGGATGCGCGCCTCGGCGTCGCCCACAAAACGCAGGCGGCGCGCCAACAGGTCTGGCAGGCCGCCCAGCGGGTCGATCACCGTGCCATCGGCCTCCGCATAAAGTGCGTTCATCGTGAAATCGCGCCGCATCGCGTCTTCCTCAATCTGAGTCGAGAAAGCGACAACGGCGCGGCGGCCATCGGTTTCAACATCGCGACGGAAGGTCGTGACCTCATGCGGGACACCCTCCACAACCACTGTCACCGTGCCATGTTCAATACCGGTGGGGATCACCTTGAAACCGGCATTTTCAGCAATCACAGAGACAGTTTGGGGCAAGGCATCCGTGGAAATATCCACATCTGCAACCGGTGCATCCAGCAAGGCATTGCGGACACATCCCCCCACAAACAATGCCCTATACCCCTGCGCCGAAAGCGTTGCGCAAAGCCTTTGCGTCGCCGGATTGGCCAGCCAGCCCCCTGAAATCTTCATCCCATACGCTCCGCCAGGGCCCGCAACATGCGCGCTGTCGCCCCCCAGATATAATAGGGCCCATAGGGCACAGCATAATAGCGCCGCCATTGTCCGCGCCACATGCGCCGCTCGACCCGGAAGTTCCGCAGATCGGCCAGATGCGCCAATGGAACGTGAAAGACCTCCTCCACCTCGCCTATCTCGGCTTGCGGTGTAAAGGGGGTGGAGACATAGGAAAGAATCGGCAAAACAGTATAGCCGGTGACCGTTTCATGGGCCGGCAGCCGCCCCAGAACCCGCACCGAAGCCGGGTTCAGCCCGACCTCCTCCTGCGCCTCGCGCAACGCGGCCGCTTCGGGGCTAGGGTCGGTTGGGTCGATCTTGCCCCCCGGAAAGGCGATCTGTCCGGGGTGATGTTTCAGACCCGAGGCGCGCTTGGTGAGCAGGACCGAAGGCCCATCTGTGCGCTCACAAACGGCGATCAGCACCGCCGCAGGGCGCAGCAATCTGCCAGAAGGCAACGAGATTTCAGGGTTCAGATCGTAATCGGAACTGTCCGGGCCATGCCCGGACAGAGCGCGGATCAGAGCTTCAGGCCTCGTCATGCGATTTTGGCGCATCAAAGCCGAGGGTCAGCGGGTCGAATTCGTAATGCGCCCCGCAGAACTGACAATCGGCGGTCACAATCCCCTCTGGCGTCGTCATGTGCCGCAGATCTTTCTGCGAATAGATCGACATTGACGAACGAACCTTCTCTGCCGAGCAGGAACAGCCAAAGCGCACCGGCTGTGCGTCATAGACCCGCGGTTGCTCCTCATGAAACAGTCGCACCAGCAGATCGGTGGGGGCCACGGAAGGGCCGATCAGCTCCATTTCCTCGACCGTTTCCAGCAGGAAATTCACCCGGTTCCAGTTTTCACTCTCTGTGCCTTGCAGGATATCGGCCGATTCCAGCAAACCACCCTCGCCCGAGCCGCCACCTTCTGCAACGAAAGGCGAAGCCTTGGGCATGTGCTGAATCATCACTCCGCCCGCGCGCCAATGCGGCTGACCACCGGGAGCCTGGCTGCGGCCATAGGTCAGCGCAAAGCGGGTCGGCAACTGCTCGGATTGCGCGAAATAGGTTTGCGCACAATCGGCCAGCGAGTTGCCGGAAAGAGGGGTGATGCCCTGATAGGGCGTCATCCCCTGCCCCTGGTCAATCACGATGACAAAATAGCCTTGACCCAGAAGATCATAGGGGTTTTCGGCACTTTCAAGTTGGTCTGGCTCGTAATGCGCATAGGCGCGGATGCGAGCGGCCTGTCCATCTTCGGTTGGCCCATAATAATCGGTCGCCACCATTTTCACGGCACCGGTGCCGCGGATTTGCAACGACAACCGCCAGCGCAGCTTGATGGTCTGACCAATCAAGGCCGTCAGCAAAGCCGCTTCACACACCAGCGCCTCGATCTGCGGTGGATAAGCGTGCTGTTTCAGCACTTGATCCAGCACGCCATCCAGCCGTGCAATGCGCCCGCGAATATCCGCGGCGTCAAGTTGAAATGGCAGGACGGTATCGTCCCAAGCGATTTGCGAACCGATGGTCATGAGGGGTTTCCTGAACGTGCCAGTCTTGGCATACCGCGATCATATAGGCGCGGCAAGTTCGGGGCCCAAGGGATGATACGTCGATTTGGTGAAACGGTGCGTGCGGGGCAGAAATACCGGCGGCGTCCGGGGGTTTATGCCCTGCTTTTGCAGGGAGGCCATATCCTGACCACTTTTCAGCAAAAACCTTTTCCGGAGTACCAATTGCCCGGTGGCGGCATCGACCCGGGCGAGCAACCGCTTGCAGCGCTGCATCGTGAGGTGATGGAGGAAACCGGCTGGCGCATAGAGGTTGATCGGCGCGTGGGCGCTTTTCGGCGCTTTTGCTACATGCCCGATTACGACCTATGGGCGGAAAAGCTGTGCACGATCTATCTGGCACGCCCGATACGACCGATCTGCCAACCGACCGAAGCAGGCCACCACGCTGTTTGGTTACCCGTGCAAGATGCCTTGCAACTTTTGGGTAATGCAGGTGATCGCGCCTTTCTGGCTCAGGTCGTTGGCACACCATCGTAATGAAACAGAACGCCCGAGACATCATCGGGAAAATCACGCCCGCCAGCAAAGCGGCTCAATTGCCAGACCAGCGCCTCGAAAAGATCGGGAGGCTCCAACTCCCTATTATCGCGCAGAAAACTGATCAGACCTTCGGCCCCCATTTCGTTACCATCAGGATCAGGGCACTCGGTCACGCCATCCGAGACGAGAAATAGACGGTCGCCGGGCAGAAGCGTTGTTTCGATTCGATCGAAGCCGACATTGGGCAAAAGACCGATCGGCATGCCCCCCTGCCCCAATTGCTCGATTTGCCCCGAGGCGCGGATCAGCAAGGGATGGGGGTGCCCGGCCTGCACCAGCATGACCTTGCCGGTCATCATGTCGATTTCAGCATAGGCCATGGTGAAATACTGCTCGACCTGAATATCGTCCAGCATCATACGGTTGAGCCGCCACGCCACCATCTCGGGCGGCCAGGCCCCACGATTGCCGTCAACGCCGCCTGTCAGCGCAATATTCTGATCGGGGGCTGCCCCCGACAACATGCCCGCCAGGCGGGCAGTCATCATCGCCGAGGCGACGCCATGGCCGGAAACATCAACTGAATAGAGCGCGATGCGACGCGCGCTGATGTCAAAAAAACCCGCCAGATCGCCGCCCACATGCCCAGAGGGCCGCAAGAGAATGGAGGCCGAACCATGGCTGAACACGCGATGGCGTTCACGCACGAGAGTCTGTTGCAGCTTGCGCGCCTCGATCAGATCCCGGTCGAGCGAATCATACAGTTTTTGCAATTCATCCAGCGTGGCCCCGATCAGCCGGTTCTTGGCGACCAATTCCCGCTGCATGCCGATGATGCGCTCCCCCGCGCGCAACCGGGCGTGCAACTCGTCAGAGTTCACAGGTTTGGTGAGAAAATCATCCGCGCCACCATCCAGGCCATCGGCAATTTCGCCTTTTTCCGACTTTGAGGTCAGCAGAACGAAATAGCCGTATCTGTCACTGGGCAAGGCCCTGAAAGCCTTGCAGAATTCCAGGCCCGACATACCGGGCATGACCCAATCCGAAAGCACGATATCGTAGGCCGTCTGCGCACAATGGCGCAAGGCCTCCTCTGCCGATGCGGCCTCGGTAACATGATACCCCCAACGCTCCAGCGAAAGACACAGGATACGGCGTTGCGCCTTGCTGTCATCCACGACAAGGACGCGCCGAGGCCCTTCGACCTCCGGCTCGGGCATTGAAACGTGACGACCTGGATACGGCACAGCGAACTCCCCGCTTCTTCTCGGCAGAGATTCGCCCCCCCAGATTAAAAGAGGATGAAGTCTAAAATTCTAAACGCCTGCCAAAGTCGAAATAACCAGATGTTAAGGGCTTGGTCGCAGGCTCGGGTTTGTGGTGTTGTGGCCGATGGGGGCTCTGATGATTGACTGGATGAGGGTAGATGAACTGCGCGCAGAGGTCGGAGACGACGGGTTCGACGAAGTTGTCGATCTGTTTCTGGAAGAAACCGACGAAGTGATCGCCCGGCTTACGGAAGTAGACGATGCCGATCTTGGGCGTGACATGCATTTTCTCAAGGGCAGCGCCTTGAATCTTGGGCTGCGGGAACTGGCAAAGATGTGCCAGGATGGCGAGCGGCTGTGTGCTGCCGGGCAAGCATCCAAGGTCGATCGGGCGACCCTGATCACCGCTTATCACAAGGCCAAAGCCGCATTTCGGGATGAAATCGCGCGGCGGGCCGCATGAGAGGACTTTCAGATCAGAAATTCGGCCAGCGCCTCGTCTCCGGTAATGTCGCGATAGGCAAAGCCGGCTGACTCCATCCGCGCCGCGAGAGCCTCGAATTGCTGTGCCTGTTTGGTTTCAATCCCGATCAGGACAGAGCCGAAATTGCGTGCCGATTTCTTGAGATATTCAAAGCGCGCAATGTCATCATCCGGACCCAGCATATTGAGAAACTCGCGCAGCGCGCCGGGGCGTTGCGGCATGCGCAGGATGAAATATTTCTTCAGACCAGAATAGCGCTGCGCGCGCTCCTTCACTTCGGGCAGACGCTCGAAATCGAAATTGCCACCAGAGGTGACGCAAACGACTGTCTTCCCACGAATATCTTCCGCCAGCACCGGCAGCACATCGACGGAAAGCGCCCCTGCGGGCTCCAGCACGATACCTTCGACATTCAGCATCTCCAGCATGGTGATGCAAATGCGATCCTCAGGGGCCAACAGCACTTGGGTCGGATCAGCCCATTTCAACGCCTCATAAGTATGGGTGCCAAGACGGGCCACCGCCGCCCCATCGACAAAGCTGTTGATGCGCGGCAGCGAGACCGGCGCGCCAGCTTGCAGGGCAGCCAGCAGGCTGGCACCACCCGCAGGTTCCACAAAGCGGAATGCGACCTGCGGCGCAACCTCCCGCAAATAGCGGGTCACGCCAGAGGCCAAACCACCGCCACCCACCGGCAACACCACCAGATCGGGCGCAGCGCCCAATTGCTCCAGCAACTCCACCGCGACCGAGGCTTGCCCCTCAATCACATCAGGGTCATCGAAGGGCGAGAGGAAATGCGCGCCTTGTTCGCGGCAATAGGCTTGGCTTGCAGCCAGCGTCTGATCGAAATAATCGCCCGTCAGCACAATTTCGACCGCAGCACCGCCAAAAGTGCGGGTCTTGTCGATCTTTTGCTGTGGCGTGGTAACCGGCATGAAGATGGTGCCCTTCACCCCGAAATACCGACAGGCATAGGCCATGCCCTGCGCATGATTGCCCGCACTGGCGCAAACGAAACGCCCCTGCTCGGGCCGCGCCACCCGCACCTTGCGCATGGCATTGAACGCCCCGCGCAGCTTGTAGCTGCGCACCGGCGTCAGATCCTCACGCTTGAGGTAAATCTCTGCCCCGTAGCGCGCCGACAAGTGATCGTTGCGCTGCAAAGGAGTGGCGTCGAACAGGTCGCGCAGGGCTGCCGTGGTGAGGCGGGCGGTTGTGGCAAAATCACTCATACCGCCGATTAGACCCAGCCTCGCACGAATGGCAAGCCAGAGCCGATCTGGTTTTCAAAGCAGCGGGCGCTTTTCGATGTAATGGCCATAGAGCGTGGTCAGGATGGATGCCGACACCATCAACTGCACCCAGCCCGCCACCAGCTCCCACAGCAGCGCAACGACCGAGCCCGTCGGCATCAGCGACAGCGGTGCCCCCAGAACGATCCCGATCAGGCCGGTGAAAAACGCCAGAATCAGGATGGTCTCGGTCTCGCCAGTTGTGGCCACCCAGCCATCGGCAAAAGCGGTCTGCCGATCCAGTGCAAGGCCGGGCAAAGAGGCACTGAGCCGATAAAATACTGCAAAGGCCGGAACGATCATCGCCAACACCGCCAACATGCTGGCCAGCGCGCCTTGCCCCAACAGGGCAAACAGAACGATGGCAGAGGCCAGCCCGATCACAAGCGCAATGGCCACCGCAACAAGCCCGATCAGGATCGAGCGCCCGGCGTAACGCCCCAAACGGCCTCCAGAAAATGCCGGAACATAGCCAAGCGGGCGCTCATCCAGCAGCACGAAGCGGTGCCAGGCCACTGCAATCCACAAGGTCGAAACCAGCATGACAATCACCGCGATCAACGCGCCAAAAGCCTCGCCAGGGGGCATCTGTGCACCGGGTTGCAGCGTGGCCGGGGTGACGCCGATCGCGACAGAAACCGCCATCTGTGCCAGATACAGCAGCCCCGACACATGCAAAGCCTGTGGCAGGTTGCCAAACACCTGCCGGATGGAGTGAACGAAAATCGCCCAGGCCTTCATCTGTCTCTCCTTGCGCCGCCTGCGCCACAAAAGGCAGAGCCGCCCGGCACTGTCAACCTGTGGCCCGGCTTGCCACCACAGGCATTTCCCTTTAATCGCAGGCAAAACCCGTTTGGAGCATCCCCATGTCGAAGCCCAAGAAAGTCGTGCTTGCCTATTCGGGCGGCCTTGATACCTCCATCATCCTCAAATGGCTTCAGACCGAATATGGCTGCGAAGTGGTTACCTTCACCGCCGATCTGGGCCAGGGAGAAGAACTGGAACCCGCGCGCGCCAAGGCGGAACTGCTGGGGATCAAGCCCGAGAATATCCATATCGTTGACGTGCGCGAGGAATTCGTGCGCGATTTCGTCTTCCCGATGTTCCGCGCCAATGCGGTCTATGAGGGGCTTTACCTTCTGGGCACCTCGATTGCCCGGCCGCTGATCTCCAAACATCTGGTCGAGATCGCGCATAAGCATGGCGCCGATGCCGTGGCCCATGGCGCGACCGGCAAGGGCAACGATCAGGTGCGCTTTGAACTGAGTGCCTATGCGTTGGACCCGTCGATCAAGGTGATCGCGCCGTGGCGGGAATGGGATCTGACCTCGCGCACCAAATTGATCGAATTTGCCGAGGCGAACCAGATTCCGATCGCCAAGGACAAGCGCGGTGAGGCCCCGTTCAGCGTGGATGCCAACCTGCTGCACACCAGCAGCGAGGGCAAGGCGCTGGAAAACCCGGCTGAGGAAGCGCCCGACTATGTGTATCAGCGCACCGTTTCGCCGGAAGAGGCACCGAACACCCCGGAATATATCGAAATCACCTTTGAAAAGGGCGATGCCGTGGCGATCAATGGCGAGGCCATGTCGCCCGCCACCATCCTGACCAAGCTGAACGAGCTGGGAGGGGCGCATGGTATCGGGCGGCTGGATTTCGTGGAAAACCGCTTTGTCGGCATGAAGTCTCGCGGCATCTACGAAACCCCCGGCGGCACCGTGCTGCTGGAGGCGCATCGCGGCATCGAACAGATCACGCTGGATGCAGGCGCAGGTCACCTGAAAGATTCGATCATGCCGCGCTATGCCGAGCTGATCTATAACGGCTTCTGGTTCTCGCCCGAGCGTGAAATGCTGCAAGCCCTGATCGACAAGAGCCAGGAGCATGTCACCGGCACTGTGCGGTTGAAGCTCTACAAGGGCGCGGCGACCTGCGTGGGTCGTTGGTCGGAGCATTCGCTGTATAGCGAAAAGCATGTGACCTTCGAGGAAGACGCCGGCGCCTATGATCAGAAAGACGCCGCCGGTTTCATCCGCCTGAACGCGCTGCGGCTGAAGCTGATTGCCACGCGCAATGCACGGGTTGCGAAAAAGTAAGCCTGTTACAGAGACAGGATCAAAGGGCCGCATCTTTCGGGATGCGGCCTTTTTTGTGACGCAACGGCCTTGTTGCGCCTTTGCCCCCCGGGCCTTTAGCTACATCAAAGCGGGGAGAGCATCATGGAACAGATCGCGGCAGATATTCGCAAGGCGTTGGAAACCAAAGCGTTTTCGGGCAGCCTGAAATTCGACTGTGGCGAGGAGGGCGTGATCGTGCTGGCCGATGGCACCGCCTCCACCGCCGACCGTGACACCGATTGCACCCTACGCCTGAGCCGCGACAATCTGGTCAGCCTGCTCAAAGGCAAGCTGAACCCGATGATGGCCATGGCCACAGGCAAGCTGAAACTATCAGGTAACCCCACGGTGGCCATGGGGCTGGCGAAGCTGCTGGGCTAAAGCGCCAATGCGCGCAGCCGGTCATAGAACGGCAGCGCCTGTTCGACCAGCGCCTGATACTCTGGCGGCAGATCGGGAAGCGGGCTTTCCGGCTCATCAAAACCGGTAGAGGCATGGACCGCATTATACCAATGCGGAGCCCAGACGCCGTCATAGGGCTTGGCTCCGGCAGGCCAGTGCAGCATGTTTTCAGTGAACGAAATGCCCAAGGCCGCGCAAAGACGGGTCAAGGTTTCGCGCGGGGTGGCGCGGATGTCGGCACTATCGACCACCGGAGGCGCGCTGCCGGTCATTTGCGCCACTTGGTCGAACAGCTCTGCCTGTTGCACGAAGCCAATATCGGCCAGGTTCGGGCTTTCGCGCTTCTTGGAATAGCTGGCCACCACCCGCGCCGGATGGCGGATCAGGAACACATTGGTCACGCCGCGCAAAAAGCTGCGATCAAAGCCGGGGATCATGTGCAGGGTCATGTGCTTTTGATACCAAAGCGCCTGCCCTTCCGGGTTCTGGCCCAAACAATATTCTGCCACCTGCCGGGCATCCGTTTGCCCCGCCGTGATGATCTCGGCCCGCATTGGGTGCTGCACGCCTGTTGCGTTCAGATAGGCCGCATAGAAGGGCTCATCCGTCACCGCGCAATCGCCCCGCGCGGCAAAGCTGTACATCATGGCCGTCGACAGGTTGCGCGGCCCGCTCCACATCGCGATCTTCATGCCATCACCAGCGCTTTATAAAGGCTGCGCAGACGCTCGGTCATTGGCCCCATCTGTCCAGTGCCGATCTGCCGGCCGTCGATCACACCCACCGGGGTTTGTGCGCCAAAGGTGCCAGTGAGGAAGGCCTCATCCGCAGAATAAGTGTCTACAAGGCTGAAATTGCGCTCGAACACCGGAATGCCATTGGCGCGACACAGCTCGATCACCTTGCGCCGTGTGATGCCGTTCATGCAGTAATCGCCCGTGCTGGTCCAAACTTCGCCCTTCTTCACAATGAAGAAGTTGCAGGCGTTGGTGGTATTCACAAAACCATGCAGATCGAGCATCAGCGCCTCATCCGCCCCAGCTTTTTGCGCGGCGATACAGGCCAGAATGCAGTTCAGCTTGCTGTGTGAGTTCAGCTTGGGGTCTTGCGTCATCGGCAGTCCGCGCAGGTGCGGCACCGTGGCCAGCGTGATCGGGCGGGGGATCCTGGGCCGTGAGTGCTCCATGATGATGGCGATGGTCGGCCCCTGCTCGCTCAGTTTCGGATGCTGGAAAGGGCGCGTCTTGACCCCACGCGTCACCATCAACCGGGCATGGGCATCGGTGGTCATGCCATTCGCGGCCTGCAAATCAAAGATCGCCTGTTTCACCTGCGCGGGCGTCAGGCCGATCTCAAGATCAATCGCCTTCGCGGCCTCGAACAGCCGCTCCATATGCTCATCAAGGAATGTCCAGCGGCCATCATAGAGGCGCACCCCCTCCCAGACCCCATCGCCCAGCATGAAGCCACTGTCATAGATCGACACGACAGCCTCGGCCCGCGGCACGATGCGGCCATTCAGCCAGAACAGAAGCGAGGCGTTGCGCGCGTCCTCCTCAGCCTGATGGGTGGAAACGTGATCGGTCATGCAGCCCCCTTTTTGTGCCACGCTAGGCGGCACAGCTTGAGGCTGCAAGCCTTACAGCGGCAGATTGGGGCCGCTTTTCCGCAACCGCCTGAGATTGGCCCGAGTGCGGCTGCGCACCGGTTTCAGCGCGGCCATTGCCACAGCGGCCGTGCCTTGCCCAGCCATCATCGCCGCCCCTGCCCGGGTAGCCGATTGCATTACGGCCTCGGCTTTTTCCTGCACCATGCGCAGGTTTTCCTCAGGCTTCGTATTCCAGAAGCCCGCCATTCCCCACAGACGCATGGCAATCACCATCTGCGCCTCTGCCATCATGATGCCAGTCTGAACCGAAAGCTCTGCCACTTGTTTCGGGGTGACAAACATACATTCATCCATTCGCGTTTCCGCAGAAAAGCATGACAGGCCCCCTTCTATGCGCAAGGCCTAGTTTCGGGGAATAAATAGAAAGTCGTATCACTTTCGCACTTCAGGCGAGTATCAATCCGCCTTCTTCCTGCAAAAATTGCACAATCTGCGCCACACCTTGCCCCTGTCGTATCCGTGCCATGACATAAGGGCGCGGGCCCCGGGCCGCCTTGGTATCGGCCTCCAACTGCACGAGATCGACGCCGACATGCGGGGCCAGATCCGTCTTGTTCACCACCAGAAGGTCTGACCGCGCCAAGCCCGGCCCCCGCTTGCGCGGAATATCCTGTCCGGCTGCGGTGTCGATCACATAGATCGTCAGATCGGCCAATTCAGGGCTGAAGGTTGCCGCCAGATTGTCGCCGCCGGATTCGATCAGGATCAGGTCCAGATCCGGGAATGCGCCCCGAAGATCGGCCACGGCGGCAAGGTTGATGCTGGCATCCTCACGGATCGCCGTATGCGGGCAGCCGCCAGTTTCCACACCCCGAATACGGTTGGAGGGCAGAACCTGCGCGCGGGTCAGATAATCGGCATCCTCGCGCGTATAGATGTCGTTGGTGATCACGGCCATCGAGCAGCGGTTCGCGAGTGCAGCGCAAAGTTTCTCGGTCAGCGTAGTCTTGCCTGCGCCCACCGGGCCGCCAATTCCTACGCGCAAAGGGCCATTCGGGCTGGTCATGTGCGGAATATCCTGACTTCCAAGGTTTCATGTTGCATCGCCGCCATATCGGCACCGGGAGTAAAACTCCCAATCTCCTCCAGTGGCGTTCTGACGGCGCGGTTGGCAAGGGTGCCGATCCGCGATGACACGCGCGCCAGCATGGCCTGCGCAGGCGTCTGGCCCATCGGCAAAAACCGTGTCGCCGCCGAGATCATCTGCGCCGCGGATGCCTGTAGAAACAGCGCCACAACCTCCTCCGTCGGCACGGCGAGGCCACACGTCGCAAGGCCAATGGCCACAGGATAAGGCCGGACAGAGATGGTGTCACCAGTCATTCCCGCCACCAAAGCGCCAAAAGCCCGCCCCTGCTCCATCAGTTCGATCTCGCGCTCGGCGCAGCTCGCCAGGGCGCGGATCAGGTCGGAAAGCTGGTCCGGGTCACCGCCTGCGCGCGTCTGTGCAACGATCACCGCATCCACCTGTGGCGTGCCAAATTCCAGCACATCGCAAACCCAATCTTCCAGATTATCAGCCGTCACCTGCCCCGTTGCCATCACTTGCTCAAGCCCTTGGCTATAGGCAAAGCCGCCAATCGGAAAGGCTGGCGACAGCATCTGCACAAGGCGCAGACGATCATCCATGGCGATGCAGAACCCCGTCGCCATGATGATGAAAACCAAAATCCGGGCCATGATCATGCCCCATGGTGCGGCCATGCCCGTAGGCCCCGCCTTCGGGCCGGAAGGGCGCTTCGGTCAATTGCACCTGCGCCCCCAGCCCGGCCAACATCTTTTCCAGCACATGATCGCGGCGGATCATCAGATGGTCAGGCGCGATCTGGCAGGGCGTATGGCGGTTGCCGATGTGCCAGGCCAGGCGCGGTAAGTCCCCTGTGATCCGCAACACCGGCTCCGCTGCCGCGATGACCACAACCAGCCGCCCATCCGAAAGCTGGAATGCGTCACCCTGGTCCAGGTTGGTTGTCTCTGGCAGGTCGACCAGAAAGCTGGTGCCATCCTCAGCCTGCAAGCGCTTGCGACGCAGAAACCGGCCGTCGTAGTCCAGCACAATACGGCTATCCGCCTTTAACCAGTTACCACTGCGCAAAATCCGATGCGAGGTCAGTTGCATGATTCGTTAACCTTCTGTTGGCAGGGTCGCAGGAGATCGAACAGAAAGGGAACTGCCATGCCCAAGCAAACACCCACCGAAGAATTGATCGCCCTGCGTGCCCTGCTGCGCCGCCTGCAAGCCCGCGAAGCCGCCCTGACGCTGGAGGCGGGGATGGAGGAAAAGCCCAGTGCGCCGTTGCGTCCGGGCTGGCCGATCCGCCGCATTGTCAGCACGCCGCTGCATTAGAACAGGAAATACCGCTGCGCGAGCGGCA
>CALKAA010000042.1 GCA_937983495.1 uncultured Gemmobacter sp.
GGGGCGTGCTGTTCCTGGACAGCATCGACGAACTGGGCTGGGATGAACAGGCCGCGCTTCTGCAAGTGCTGGAAACCGGTCGCTATTGTCCCGTCGGCTCCGAGGCCGAGGTAACAGCCCGGTTCCATCTGGTCGCCAGCGCCGCCAGCGATCCGGGCGCGCTACTGCGCTCTGGCCGCCTGCGGCCCGATCTGCACGCCCGCCTGTCGCAGTGGCTGGTGCGCCTGCCGCCATTGCGGGAGCGGCGGCAGGACATTCAGGCCCATCTTCTGCACATGATCGACAGCGCCGAACGTCAGTTGGGCCGCAAGACCGGCTTCAACGCCGATGCGCTGGCCCATTATCTGAGGTTTGCACAGGAGCCAGGCACCTTGTGGCCGGGCAACTTGCGCGACCTGCAAGCCTCGGCCCACCGGATGGCAGTTCTGGCAGAGCGCGGGCGCATCACTGTGCCCATGGTCGAGGCCGAGATCGCGACGCTGACCGGCCAATGGCGTGCGGCCAGCGCAGATCTGGACGAGGCCCTGCTGGCCGAAGTCGTGCCGGATGCGGCAGGACTGGACGAATTCGATCGCGCTCAACTCGCCGCCGTCATCCGCGCCTGCCGGGAATGTTCCAACCTTTCAGCGGCGGGACGACGGCTGTTCGCCATGTCGAGGAAAGAGAAAACCAGCCAGAATGACGCCGACCGATTGCGCAAGTATCTGGCGCGGTTCGGGCTCGACTGGGCGGCAGTTGTGGGGTCGTAACTGGTATGACGACCAAACCAGCTTCTCGGCTTTGGGTGTCAGGGCAACAGCATGCGCTGCACAAACGGTCTCTTCCGGTCTCAGCCCACCGCCCTGATGCGTCCGGGCCACCCGATCCACCGGCCAATCCGGGCCGGTTCCTTGGTTGTGACATGGGGCAGCCGGGTGCGGGTGCCCTCCACCGAGATCAGGCACGGATCATATCATCACATAGGCGGTCACTCTCAACGGTCCGCTTCCGGCCGATCATACAGGCTTTCGCCCGCGCCCGGCTAGAGCGTGCCGGATTTCAGGTCGCGCTTGCACTCTTGCGGGCCGCGCGCATGGGTGCTGTAGGCGGTTTGGCCACAGGTCTTGCACTGAAAGGCCTGAAGGCCCGCCCCCCGCCCCTGCTTTTGCCATTCGCAGGATTTGCCGGACATGGTGCTTTGGCCCGATGATCGGATGGGGCCCGATGATCGGGCGAGGCCTGACCGGCCCCGCAGATGCAGCCAAAGCAGCAGCCCCGCCGCCACAAACAGAAGCAAAAGAACCGGCATCTGCGGGTTCAGTCGTTGATGTCGCGGGTGAAGCGTTTCACCTCACCGCGTTGCAGCGGGAAGGCGGCGCGCAGGCCCGCCCAGACGACCAATGAGACCACCGCCGCAAGGGCCAGTTGCGCCGGAAAGCCCGCCAACAGGCCCAGCCAGCTTGCCGCCGCCGCCGCAAGGGCACCGACAGCGAAGCCCAGGAACATATAGCCCGGCAACAGCAATTCCAGCGCACCGATGGCGAGACCACCCAGAACCCAGATCCACCACGCCATCTTACTTGCCCTTGAACATGCCAAAGGCATTGGCGAAGGCATCCAGCGCATTGGCGGGCAGCAACACGGTTTGCTTGCCGCCGCCCTTGGCAACCTCGGCCAGCGCCTCGACCTGTTTCAGCGCCACCTGATATTGCGCGGCCTCCAGCCCGTTCTGCTTGATGGCATCAGCCATAACGCCCGTCGCATAGGCCTCAGCCTCGGCCAGCACGCGGCGGGCCTTGGCCTGTTGCTCAGCCGCGTAAAGTTCGGCATCGGCGTTCAGCTCCACCGAGCGTTTGCGGCCCTCGGCCTCGGTCACCTGCGCCCGCCGCGCCCGTTCGGCATTGAGCTGTTGCAGCATGGCGGCACGGGTGGCGTCATCCAGGTTCACATCCAGCACCTCGGCCCGCGTCACCTCGATGCCCCAGTCATCGACCATGGCCGCCACCTGCTCGCGCACCTTGACGATCAGATCGGCACGGTTCGATTGCACCTGATCCAGCTCCATCTTGCCGATCTCGCTGCGCACGATACCCGCCACCGTGGTCGCAATCGCGCCATCGACATCGCGGATGCGGTAGACGGTCTTTTCCGGCTCGATCACCCGGTAAAACACCGAGGTTTCCACCTTCACCAGCACGTTGTCGGCGGTGATCGCATCCTGGCTGGCATTGGGCAATTGCCGCTCCAGCACCGAGACCTTATGCGCCACGCTGTCGATGAAGGGCACGATCAGGTTGATGCCCGGCCCCAAGACCTCGCGCAGCTTGCCAAAACGCTCGATCACATATTTCTGGCTTTGCGGCACGATCTTGATGGCCTTCAGCACCACCAGAATGATCAGAACGGCAAGACCGATCAGAACGGCACTGCCGCCCATGAAATCCCCAACCGGCATGGAAAACCTCCTATTTACAATTGTCGGCACAATGCGCTTTGCAGACCGCCTGTTCAATAGGCAGGTGATTCCGCCGATGATTGTGGAAATGACCTGATAAATTTGCGTCAACGGTGGAATGTGCGACGATTTTTCCCGAAAAATCGTTATGTCGCGCAAGATATGTGCAAGACGCCCCCTCTCTGCGGCGCAGAAAGCCAAGAAATCCCATGGCGCAGAGGTATCATTTGACCATTCCCTTCAAATGGCGGAGCGGCATATGAAAATCGTCATCCTCGGTGCAGGTGTCATTGGTGTGACCTCGGCCTGGTATCTGGCCCGGCAGGGCCATGAGGTGACGGTGATCGACCGGCAGGCCGCGCCCGCGCTGGAGACCAGCTTTGCCAATGCGGGCGAGGTCAGCCCCGGTTACTCTGCCCCCTGGGCCGCGCCCGGCATCCCGCTGAAGGCGCTGAAATGGATGTTCCAGAAGCACGCGCCGCTGGTCATCCAGCCGCGCCCCGATCTCGCCAAACTGTCCTGGATGGCGAAGATGCTGATGAATTGCACCGCCGGGGCCTATCATGTGAACAAGTCGCGCATGGTGCGGCTGGCCGAATATTCGCGCGATTGTCTGGGCCAGTTGCGCGCCGAGACCGGCATTTCTTACGACGAGCGCATGCAGGGCACGCTGCAACTGTTCCGCACGCAAAAGCAGGTGGAAGGTGCCGCGAAGGATATCGAGGTGCTGCGCGAGGATGGCGTGGCCTTCGAGGTGCTGGACCGCGCGGGCTGTGTGGCGGCAGAGCCGGGTATGGCGGCTTCGGCTGACAAGATCGCCGGGGGCCTGCGCCTGCCGGGCGATGAGACCGGCGATTGCTTCAAGTTCACCAACCGTCTGGCCGCCATGGCCGAGGCGGCGGGGGTGCGCTTCCGCTGGGGCGTCTCGATCCAGCGCATCCATGCCGAAATGGGCCGCGTGACCCATGTGGAGACCAGCGAGGGCCGGGTGCAGGCCGATGCCTATGTGCTGGCCATGGGGTCTTACTCGCCGCTGCTGGCCGCGCCTTTGGGCATCAAGCTGCCGGTCTATCCGCTCAAGGGCTATTCGATCACCGTTCCGATCGTGGATGAGGGCCGCGCGCCGGTTTCCACCGTGATGGACGAGACCTACAAGATCGCCATCACCCGGCTGGGCGACCGCATCCGCGTGGGTGGCATGGCCGAGATTGCCGGGTTTGATCTGTCGCTGAACCCCAAGCGGCAGGCGACGCTGACCCATTCGGTCGAGGATCTGTTCGGCGGTGCGGGCGACCAGTCCCGCGCCGAGTTCTGGACCGGCCTGCGCCCGATGACGCCCGATGGCACGCCCATCGTGGGCCGCTCGCCGCTGGCCAATCTGTTCCTGAACACCGGGCATGGCACTTTGGGCTGGACGATGTCTTGCGGCTCGGCCCGGCTGCTGGCCGATGTGATGACGGGCCGCGCGCCGGAGATCGAGCATGCCGATCTGGGCTATGCCCGCTATCTGCGCGAGGCGAAATCGGGTGCCGCGCTGCGCCCGGCGGCGGCCTGAGGCCCCAAAGGGGCGGCCTCCGCCCCGCCTTAGATCGGCAGAGCACACGTCTGAACTCCAGTCACTGACCAATC
>CALKAA010000043.1 GCA_937983495.1 uncultured Gemmobacter sp.
GGGCCACCGGCCCAAACGCGGAAACGGTGCCGCGTGACCTCGGCAATGGCCTCGGTCAAACCTTACAGCCCGCCCTGCCAGGCCTTCACCGCGTCCAGCGGATAGAGCAGCATCAGCACATTCAGCGCCAGCCCGTCGCGGATCAGCCAGATCGTCAGCGCCTCGAACCCCAGAATGATCACCACCGACAGCCAGACCGGCAGTTTTGATGCCAGCCAGAAGCCCAGCATCATCGCCAGAATATCGGCAAAGGAATTCAGCACGCTATCGCCGTAGTAATCCAGCGCGATGGTCACCGAGCGATAGCGCTCGATCACGGCTTCGGAATTCTCCACGATCTCCCACGCGCTTTCGACCACCGTGGCAATCGCCAGCCGCCAGCCGAAAGACAGCCGCCGCGCCACCAGCCACAGCGCGCCAAAGAACAGGAAGCCGTGGATGATATGCGAGGGCGTATACCAGTCGCTGATATGCTGCGAGTTTTCCGAACTCACCACCTGACCATGCCACAGCTTCACATAGCCGCAGTCGCAATAGGGCACGCGGCCCACATGCAGCAGCCAGAAGCAGGCGGCCAGCACCACCAGCGCCGTGACAATATAAGGGGAAAAGCGGGCGTTCATCGCAAACTCGCAGCAAGGAAAATCCCGGCCAGCCTAGCGGAAATCCGCGGCAACAAAAGCCCTTAACCTTCGGGCAGCAAGGCCACCCGGCCCCGAGGGGTCAAAAGCCAGGCCTTGCGGCCTTCGATGGCCACCGCGGACAGGGGGCCGCCATAGGCCGCGCCGCTGTCCAGGTTCAGCCGGTTGCCGTAATGGGTGGCGGCATCCAGCGCGGTATGGCCATGCACGATCAGCGCGCCGTGATCGGTGGGATTGCTGAGGAACGGTTCGCGGATCCAGACCAGATCGGTCTCGGTCTGCGCCTCGAAGGGCACGCCGGGGCGGATGCCGGCATGGACATAGAGGCAGCAGCCAAGGCGATACTGCGCGGGGCGCGTCTCCAGCCAGTCACGATGCGCCTGCGGCACGGCGGCCAGCGCATCGGCATGCACCGCCGCCACCGGCCGGTCACTGGGCGCATGCACGCCATAAGAGGCCAGCGTCGGCCCGCCGCCCAGACGCGGATGCAGCCAGGACAGTTCTGCCCGCAATCCTGGCTCCGATTCGCCGGGATTTTGCAGAAACCGGGTGAACATCCGGTCGTGATTGCCCTTCAGCACCACCCAATCGGCTCCGCGCGCCTGCCCGTCCATCAGAAATTCGATCACGCCGCGGCTGTTTTCGCCCCGATCCACCAGATCGCCGACATGGATCACGCTTGCGTGACCCTCGCGCGCCATATCCGCCGCGATCAGGTCATGCGCCGCCTTCAGCAGATCGAGATGGCCGTGGATATCGCCGATGGCATAGGCGCGCATGCGTTGTTTTCCTGCTTGTGTCCGTTGATCTGTGACGCCCTGCGCCGGGAATGGCAAGGTGCGCCAAACGCAGGGCCAAATGAACCCAACGGTTCAGATCGGCCTTTCCGTCGCGATTGCAAGGGCCAGCCCTTTCACCTTTCTGTCACGCATCCGTCACGCCAACGTGTTGTGCAAACTTGCACATCAACCTCTCAATTCCCTGATATTCCTGAAATATTTTTGCGGGCCTATCTCTGCCTCACCGAAGACGGAAGGCCCGACGGGCACCGTTGAACGTCAGGCCCGGCGCATTCGGCGCGGGTCGCAACCGAAGGACACAGGAGAAGATCATGTCCGTGAAAACCGTATTCGCCGCGCTTGTTCTGGCCACCGCAGCCGGTGCCGCTTCTGCCCAGGGCCTCAATCCCGGCCTGGTGCAACAATCGAACCTGCTGGGTGTCGAGCCCGGCAGCCTGAGCGCCACCGAACTGTCGCAACTGGCCGAAGCCAAGCGCGAGAATGACACCACCACCATCAACGCCATCCTGTCGAAGGCCGGTGTGATGAAATCCAGCATGGGTGCCGCCAGCGGCAATGCCGGTATCGCCCAGATCGAAGCACAACTGCGCGTGGCTCCGGGCCAACTGTCGCCCACCGAACTGTCGCGTCTGCTTGACGCCCGCCGCGATGGTGACACCACGACCGAAGCTGCGATCCTGTCGGGTGCCACCCGCGCCACCTCGGATGCCTCCAGCCTGAATGCTGGCAAGGTGCAGATCGCCGCACAACTCGGCGTGAACCCGACCGATTACAGCCTGTCGCAACTGGTGGGCATGCTGCCGCAATCGGATAGCTGATCTCGCGTCGCTCCCTGAGGGGATCAGCCTAGAACAGACCCCGCAATCCCATCAGGGTTGCGGGGTCTTTATGTATATGGGCCAGCGCCCGCGCCAGCTTGCGCGCCGCGCGCGCTGGCAGATCGGGGGGGCCGATCCCCCGCAGCGCCAGAAACAGCGCGAAGGCATGCGCGCGTGTTGGCAGCGACAGTGGCCCCTCCGCCTCCACCTTTGCATCGCCCAAGAGCGACAGGCCGAAACCGCGCGTCACCCCATGCAGATCGGTCAGATGATGCGCCGTCCCCTGCCCTCCGGGCGGCGCGTCGGCACAGCACGCCAAGGCCGCGCGCGTCTCGGCCCGCACTTGTGCCAGATTGCCTGGATCGGCCAGCGGCGTCTGAGCCGTCAGCAGCCCCGCCGTTATCGCCCATTCAAAGTTCAGCACGATCCATTCCTGAATCTCTGGCGATACCGGATAGCGGAAGAACACGCGCGCCTCCAAAGCGGGTTTCCCTCATGAAACCCGGCAGGGCAGGCATCCGCAACCCCTTCCGCGCTTGACTCTGTGCGCCCTTCCTCCTATTGCCAACCCCAAATCCCCGGAGGCCCACGCTTCCGGTCCCATCGCTTATGCGGGGATCGCCATCCGTCAGCGCGTTGCGCCCACGGGTGCCGCACCGCTTTGTAACCACGGGCTTCCGTTTCACCACGGCCCCGGACTTGAGGAGACGACGCATGTTCGAATCGCTTTCCGAACGCCTTGGCGGTGTCTTCGATCGCCTGACCAAACAGGGGGCGCTGTCCGAGGCCGACGTTGACACCGCGCTGCGCGAGGTGCGCACCGCGCTGCTGGAGGCGGACGTTTCGCTGCCCGTGGCGCGCGATTTCATCAAGGCGGTGAAGGCCAAGGCCACGGGGCAGGCGGTCACCAAATCGGTGACGCCGGGCCAGCAGGTCGTGAAGATCGTTCACGATGAACTGGTGCGCGTGCTGTCGGGCGAGGGAGAGCCAGAGGCGCTCAAGATCGACAACCCGCCCGCGACCATTCTGATGGTCGGTCTGCAAGGCTCGGGGAAAACCACCACCACCGCCAAGCTGGCCAAGCGGTTGAAGGAAAAGCAGGGCAAGAAGGTGCTTCTCGCCTCGCTGGACACCCAACGTCCGGCCGCGATGGAGCAATTGCAGATCCTTGCCGGGCAGATCGGTGCCGACAGCCTGCCGATCGTGAAGGGCGAGACGGCGGTGCAGATCGCCAAGCGTGCCAAGACGCAGGCGAACTTGGGCGGCTATGATGTGCTGTTCCTCGATACCGCGGGCCGTTTGCACATTGACGAAGTGCTGATGGACGAGGTTCAGGCGGTGCGCGACATCGCCCAGCCGCGCGAAACCCTGCTGGTGGTCGATGGCCTGACGGGCCAGGACGCGGTGAATGTGGCGACCGAGTTCAACGCCAAGGTCGGCATCTCGGGCGTGGTCCTCACCCGGATGGATGGCGACGGGCGCGGCGGTGCCGCGCTGTCGATGCGCGCCGTGACCGGCAAGCCCATTCGCTTTGTGGGCCTTGGCGAAAAGATGGAGGCGCTGGACGCCTTTGAGCCCGAGCGTGTCGCAGGCCGCATCCTGGGCATGGGCGACATTGTTGCGCTGGTCGAGAAAGCCCGCGAGACCTTTGAGGCCGAACAGGCCGAGCGCATGGCGAAACGCTTTGCCAAGGGTCTGTTCAACATGAACGACCTGAAGATGCAGCTGGAGCAGATGCTCAAGATGGGCGGCATGCAGGGCGTGATGGGCATGTTGCCGGGCATGGGCAAGGCCGCCAAGATGGCCGAGGATGCGGGCTTTGATGACCGCATGCTGCGCCGCCAGATTGCTCTGGTCAATTCGATGACCAAGAAGGAACGCGCCAACCCCGACATGCTGCAAGCCAGCCGCAAGAAGCGCATCGCCCAAGGCGCAGGGCTGGAAGTGGCCGAGCTGAACCGTCTGCTGAAACAGCATAAGCAGATGGCCGACATGATGAAGAAAATGGGCAAAGGCGGCATGATGAAACAGGTTGCCAAGGCCATGATGGGCAAGGGTGCCGGCATGCCCGACCTCAAGAACATGGACCCGGCCCAACTGGAACAGGCCGCGCGGGCGATGAAATCCGGCATGCCCGGCATGGGCGGCGGCTTCCCCGGTCTGGGCGGCGGTCTGCCCTCGGGCCTCTCGGGGATGTTCAAGAAGAAATGACGCTGACGCCCGCCCCCTCGCTGTCTGGTGTGCCGGTTCTGGAAACCGAACGCCTGATCCTGCGCGCGCCGCAGGGGGGCGACTGGCCGCATTTCAACGCCATGCTGGCATCGGATCGCGGCCAGATGATCCGCACGGGCGACTATGACCTGTCGAACACCTGGCGCGGTTTCAACCATCTGATCGGCCATTGGGTGACGCGCGGCTTTGGCATGTTCGTGTGGCAAGCCAAGGGCGACGCCACGCCCTTGGGCATGTGCGGCCCCTGGTTCCCCGAAACCTGGCCCGAGCGCGAAATCGGCTGGTCGGTCTGGGCCCCCGCCGCCGAGGGCAAGGGGCTGGCCTATGAGGCCGCCACCGCCGCCCGCCGCTTTGCCTATGGCGTGCTGGGCTGGACCACCGCCGTTTCCTATATCGCGCAGGGCAATGACCGTTCGGCGCGTCTGGCGGAACGTCTTGGGGCCACGCTTGATCTCACCGCGCCGACGCTGGGCACGCCGCCCGTCCGCGTTTTCCGTCATCCCGGTCCGGAGGCTTTGCAATGACCGACGCTGTCACCCGCGCCGCCGCGATCCTGCGCGAGCATCGCCAGTCCATCGACCGGCTGGATGCGATTCTGGTTTACACCCTCGCCGAGCGTTTCAAGCACACGCAGGCGGTGGGGCGGCTGAAAGCCGAACACGAGCTTCCCCCGTCTGATCCGGACCGCGAGGCGCGGCAGATCGAGCGGCTGGAGAAACTGGCGCAAGAAGCGGATCTCGATCCCGATTTCGCCAAGAAATTCCTGACCTTCATCATTTCCGAAGTCATCAGGCATCACGAGAAACTGCAAAAATAAGGGCCTCGCGCCCCTCACAGGACACCGAAGGAGATACCCCATGTCCATGAAAATCCGTCTGGCCCGTGGCGGCTCGAAAAAGCGCCCGTTCTACGCCATCGTCGCCACCGACTCGCGCATGCCGCGCGATGGCCGCTTCATCGAGAAGCTGGGCGTCTATAACCCGCTGCTGGCCAAAGACAGCGAAGACCGCGTGAAACTGAACGCCGAGCGCGTGCAATACTGGCTGAGCCAGGGCGCACAGCCCACCGACCGCGTGGCGCGCTTCCTGGAAAACGCTGGCCTGAAAGCCAAAACCGTGCGCAACAACCCGAAAGCCGCCGTGCCGGGCAAAGCCATGGCCGAGCGCGCCGCCAAGAAAGCCGCTCGCGCAGCTGCCCCGGCTGAAGAATAATCTGCGCCGCCTTCAGGCGACAGGAAAGGCAGCGGCATTGCCCGCTGCCTTTTCGTTTGCGCATGATCTTGCTATCACCGGCGCAAAGCGAAGGGGACATGGCCATGAGCAACGACCGGATCTGCGTGGGTGCCATTGCGGGCGCCTTTGGCGTGCAGGGCGAGGTGCGGCTGAAAAGTTTCTGCGCCGAACCCACCGCCATTGCCGATTACGGCCCGCTGTTCACCGAGGATGGCAGCCGCAGTTTCAAGGTGAAGCTCACCCGCCCGCTGGCCGGGGGCTTGGGCGCGCGCCTGTCGGGCGTGGCCACCAAGGAGGAGGCTGACGCGCTGAAAGGTGTGAACCTTTACGCCGACCGCGACCGTCTGCCCAAGCTGCCGGATGACGAGTATTACTACAATGATCTGATCGGGCTGGAGGTCCGCGACCCCGGCGGTGCGATGCTGGGGAAGGTCTTGGCAGTGCATAACCACGGCGCGGGCGACATTCTGGAAATCAGCGCGCCGCCGGGGGGCAAGGGCCCGCTTCTGCTGCCATTTACCCTTGCGAATGTGCCATTTGTGGACATTTCGGCCGGTATTCTGGTGGCGGACCTGCCGGAAGGTCTGGACTAACCGCGCGTCAAACGTCACTCTGTCCGGCAAGAGAATGGCATCAAGCCATCCAAGGGGCAGAAGAGCATGGGTTTCCGGCTGCGCGTGTTGCAGTTTGCAACGGCCTGTTTGTATCTGGGTCCGCTTCTGGCGGGAGTGGGTGATTATGGCTGGCAGGTTGTGCCGGTCTTCACCGCGATTTTCCTGCTGTGGCTGATCGCGCTGCGCCCGCAGGAATGGCCGCAAAGCCGGGCCGACTGGATGCAACCCGATACCTGGATGGCGATGGCGGCGCGTGCGGTGGTGCAACTGCTGCTGGTGGTCTTGTGCTTTGGCATCGGGCGGGGGTTGGCCGGGGTGGCGGGGCTGAGCCTGAACCTGCCCTTCATGGGGCCGATCATCCTGTCCTTTCTGGCGGTGCCGATTGCCCGGCTGGCCTGGCCGCCGCAGCGCGCGCAAGAGCTGGACAGTTTTCTGGATGAGGCGATTGGCAGCATCGAAACCACCGTGCCGCCTGTCGCCGCCGCGGAACGTCTGGCCGAGCTGCGCCTGTTTGCCGCCCGCCTGACCGAGCCGCTGGCCGATCTGCGCGAGGATACCCGCGCATCGGTGATCGAGGCGCATGTGGAGGCGCTGCAAACCCATCTGCCGCCCGCCACGCTGCTGGATGCGCTGCATGACCGGCTGGCCAGCCCGCGCAATGGCCGGGTGATGCGCCGCGCCTTCATCCTGCAAGCCACCGATCCGCTGGTGGCCGAGGCCTGCCGGGGCCGCGCGGCACCGGTCACCGCCTTGCAGGTGGCGGGCGGGGATGGCGAATTGCTGGAGCTGTTCGCGCAGCGCTGCACCGCGCTGCTGGAGGCCGATGCCGACGCCTGGGGCGATTGCCCG
>CALKAA010000044.1 GCA_937983495.1 uncultured Gemmobacter sp.
TCACCATGGTCGCGGCGTGGATCAGCGCCGACACCGGGGTCGGGCCTTCCATCGCATCGGGCAACCAGGTGTGCAGGCCAAGCTGTGCCGATTTGCCCATGGCACCGATGAACAGCAGCACACCGATCAGGTTCGCCGCGTTCCAGTCGGTCCACAGGAAGCGGATCTGGGTCTCGGCCAGTTGCGGTGCCGCAGCAAACACATCGTCAAAGCGGATGCTGTCGGTCAGCATGAACAGGCCAAAGATGCCAAGCGCAAAGCCGAAATCGCCGACCCGGTTGACCACAAACGCCTTCATCGCGGCGGCATTGGCCGAGGGCTTGCGGTAATAGAACCCGATCAGCAGGTAAGAGGCCACGCCCACACCTTCCCAGCCGAAGAACATCTGCACCAGGTTGTCGCTGGTCACCAGCGTCAGCATGGCGAAGGTGAAGAAGGACAGATAGGCAAAGAAGCGCGCCTTGTAATGCTCGCCTTCGTGCCAGTTGTCGTCATGCGCCATGTAGCCGAAGGAATAGAGGTGAACGAGCGCCGAGACCGAGTTCACCACCACCAGCATGATGGCAGTCAGACGGTCCAGCCGGATCGCCCATTCGGTGTCAAGGCTGCCTGACTGGATCCAGGTCAGCAGGTGGACATGCTCGGTCACGCCATCATGGGTGAGGAAGATCACCCAGGACAGCGCGGCGGCCAGAAAGATCATGGCGGTGGTAAAGACCTGCGCGGCCTTCTCACCGATGAAACGCCAGCCGAAGCCGCAGATCAGGGCCCCGACAAGGGGCGCGAGGAGAATGATCGTGGCCATTCGTTCAGCCTTTCATCACGTTGGCGTCTTCGACGTCGATGGTGCCGCGGGTGCGGAAGAAGCTGACCAGGATCGCGAGACCAATGGCAGCCTCGGCGGCGGCCACGGTCAGCACGAACATGGTGAACACCTGCCCCACCAGATCGCCCAGGAAGGACGAGAAGGCGACGAGGTTGATGTTGACCGACAGCAGCATGAGTTCGATCGACATCAGGATGACGATCACGTTCTTCCGGTTGAGGAAGATGCCGAAGATGCCAATGACGAACAACGCCGCCGCCACCGTCAGGTAATGTTCCAGTCCTACCATTCTCGTCCCTCCGGGTGTTTGCCCGTATGTTCTGTGTGCGGCCCTGCCGCGTGGAAGCCGGGGACACCCGGCCTCAGATTCTTCCTTGGATGCGCGCCTTGGCACGCACCGCCCGTTGCAAAAACCTTACAGCCCCTGCCCCGGTTTCACGTCCTTCAGCTCCATCGCCTTGGCCGGGTCGCGCCACATCTGGTGCAGCACGTTCTGGCGCTTCACATCCTTGCGGTGGCGCAGCGTCAGCACGATGGCGCCGATCATCGCAACCAGCAGCACAAGGCCCGAGGCCTGGAACAGGTAGATATATTTGTCATAAAGCAGCAGGCCGAGCGCGCGGGTATTTTCAACCTGATCCATATCCGGCGTCACAGCCTGACGCAGGCCAAGCGCGCCATCCGCCTGCACCCAGGCAGCATAGGCCATCGAGAATTGCAGGATCAGGATCACCCCGATCAGCAGCGCCAGCGGCATGGTGCGCGCCATCTCGCCCTTCAATTCGGCGAAATCGACATCCAGCATCATGACCACGAACAGGAACAGCACCGCCACCGCACCGACATAGACGATGATCAGCAGCATGGCGACGAACTCCGCCCCCAGCAGCACGAACAGGCCTGCCGACGACAGGAAGGCCAGGATCAGCCACAGCACCGAATGCACCGGGTTGCGCGACACGGTGACCATCAGGCCCGCCGCCACCGTCACCACGGCGAAGCAATAAAAGGCAATATCCGCAACGCTCATGGCGCTTTCTCCTCGGTGGTTTCCGCAAAAACCGCCTGAGCCATCTCAAGCGCCTTCTGCATGGCGGGCACGCCGCCGAACATGCTCATCTGCCAGATCACCTCGGCGATCTCGCGTTGGGTCGCCCCGGCCTCCAGCGCGTGCCGGATCGCCAGCTTCAACTGCGGCTCGGCCTGCGCCCCCAGCACGGTCAGCGCCGCGATGGTGACCAGAAGCCGCGTCCGCGCATCCAGCCCGTCGCGGTTGAAGGTCTTGCCGAACCACATTTCCATCATGTCTTTGGTCATGGTGGGAAACAGGGTTTCCAGCCCTTTCACCGACATGGCCTCCAAGGCGGGGTTGAAGGCGCGAACCATTTCCTGGCTCTGCTCCATCATCGTCTTGAACAGCTTGGTGAAATCTTCGGTCATGGTTTGCCCCCCGCCGCGCGCCGCATCTGCGCCTTCATGACAAGGGCCAGCACCAAGGCCGCCAGCATCAGCGCCATCGCCACCCCGCCATTCAGCAGATCGCCAAAGCCCGGCCCCCAAAGCGCATCACCTTGCGCCTTGAGCGGGCTCAGCACGGCCACAGCCGCACCGCCAAACAGAAGAATGAGCAACAGCGCTTTCATGCCTATGCCTTACCGATAGGGCGCGTCGAGTTCGAGATTGCGGGCGATCTCGGCTTCCCAGCGGGCGCCGTTCTCCAGCAGTTTCTCCTTGGTGTAATACAGCTCCTCACGCGTCTCGGTGGCGAATTCGAAATTCGGCCCCTCGACAATGGCATCGACCGGGCAAGCCTCCTGACAGAAACCGCAATAGATGCATTTCGTCATGTCGATGTCATAGCGCGTGGTGCGGCGGCTGCCATCTTCGCGGGGTTCCGCGTCAATGGTGATCGCCTGCGCCGGGCACACCGCCTCGCACAGCTTGCAGGCGATGCAGCGTTCCTCGCCATTGGGATAGCGGCGCAGCGCGTGTTCGCCGCGGAAGCGGGGCGACAGCGGCCCCTTTTCATGCGGATAGTTCAGCGTGGCCTTCGGCGCGAAGAAGTATTTCAGCCCAAGGCCGAAGCCCTTGATGAAATCCACCAGCAGGAAATACTTGGCGGCGCGGTTGAAGTCGATTGCGCGGGTCTCGCCCATGATCAGCCTCCGATGGTCCAGCGTGCCCAGAGGCCGCCGAGGACTTCGTATTTTGCAAGGAATGACACCAGCACCACCCAACCCAGCGACAGCGGCAGGAACACTTTCCAGCCAATGCGCATCAGTTGGTCATAGCGGTAGCGCGGCACGATCGCCTTCACCATGGCAAACAGGAAGAAGAAGAAAGCCATCTTGCCCACCATCCACAGCGCGCCGTCCGGCACGCCCGGGATCGGCGAGAGCCAGCCGCCGAAGAACAGCAGCGAGATGAGGGCGCACATCAGGAAGATGGCGATGTATTCCCCCGCCATGAACAGCAGGAACGGGGTGGAACTGTATTCCACCTGATAGCCGGCCACCAGCTCGGATTCCGCTTCCGGCAGATCGAAGGGCGGGCGGTTGGTTTCGGCCAGGGCCGAGATGAAGAACAGCGCCACCATCGGCAGATGCGGCAGCCAATACCAGCCGAACAGGCCCCAGCCGGTATCCTGCGCCGCCACGATGTTCGAGAAGTTCATCGAGCCGGTGGAGATGATGATCCCGATGATGATCAGCCCAAGGCTGACCTCATAGGAGATCATCTGCGCGGCGGAACGCAGCGAGCCGAGGAACGGGTATTTGGAGTTCGAGGCCCAACCGCCCATGATCACGCCGTAAACTTCTAGCGAGGAAATGGCGAAGACGAACAGGATGGCCACGTTGATATCCGACAGAACCCAGCCTTCATTGAAGGGGATCACCGCCCAGGCGATCATCGCCAGCACGAAGGACAGCATGGGTGCCAGGAAGAACACCGGGCGGTCGGCACCTGCGGGCACAACCACCTCTTTCAGCACATATTTCAACGCGTCGGCCACCGATTGCAGCAGGCCGAAGGCCCCCACCACGTTCGGCCCGCGCCGCATTTGCACGGCGGCCCAGATCTTGCGGTCGCCATAGACGAGGAACAAGAGCGAGATCATCACGAAGCCGATGACCAGAAGACATTGCGCCGCGATCAGCAGCGCTATCCCCAGTCCCGTTTGCAGAAATTCAGCCATTTTGCCTCTGGTCCCTCAACCAAGTCTTATATCGTCGGTATGCCAAGAGCACCGCAATCGCGCACCGTGACCTCGGCGTCAATGGTGCGGATGCCCTCGGGCAAAGCAGCCGAGATCACATAGACCGCGTCGCCCCGCCATTTGTTTCCGTTCTGTGCCACCGTGGTGCGCACATGGCGCGCAAAGCCGAAGCCCCGGATCAGCGCATACTGGGCGGCGGCGCAGCGGCCATAGGCCTCAACATCGCGCTTGGCCCCTGCATTGCGCATCTCCACCCGGAAATTCACCATGTCGCCGTCCAGAAGGATCGTGTCGATGCCCTCATAGACCGCGACCGACGGGGGCGCGTCGCCCCGGTCACCCCCCGCGCA
This sequence comes from uncultured Gemmobacter sp., assembly GCA_937983495.1. Lineage (GTDB taxonomy): Bacteria > Pseudomonadota > Alphaproteobacteria > Rhodobacterales > Rhodobacteraceae > Gemmobacter. The sequence continues at coordinate 4,394 of CALKAA010000044.1, forward strand.
TGCGACCAGCACCGCCGAAGCGGTCAGCCAGCCAGCCATGCGCAGGGCCTTTTTCATCTGCTCACTCCGCCGCCAGCGGCGCGTCAACCCGCGCCTTGGCCATGGCCTGCAACTCGCCCATCAGGCTTGAGGCGCGGGCAATCGGGTTGGTCAGGTAATAGTCGCCCACTGCCTGCCCGAAAGGCGCATTGCCCAGATTGACGCGCGGCAGGGCGGCACCCTCATTCTGCGCCACCTCGTCAATCCGGCCCAGATGCGGGTGCGCCGCCACGATGCGGGCGCGCAATTGGGCAAGGCTGTCCCAGGCCAGCGTCGAGCCGATCTCGGCC
>CALKAA010000045.1 GCA_937983495.1 uncultured Gemmobacter sp.
GACCACCGAGATCTACACTCTTTCCCTACACGACGCTCTTCCGATCTGGCACGCACCTGTCACAAACCGCGTGGAGTGGTGCGTGAAATCACGCACCCCACGCTTGCTTTCATTGCGAACGGAAACACCGAAGGCCCCATGTTCCGGGCATGAAGGTGTTGAAAGGGGAAACGTAATAAAGCCGAACGAGGCAAATGGGTTAACGAGTGTATGGGCGCCGCAGATGGAAAGAAATGGTACCACATTCGATGAGTTTCAGAGCGGGTTGTGAATTGGCATCTGGGCGCCAGCTGTGGTCAAGGTCGATGGCAAGAAAGCCTGATGGGGATCGACATACGGTGCAGAAGAAGTTCTTGATATTTTGTCGGGCATCCGTGCAGAGTGACGTCTATACGCACATGGGGTGATGCGATGGATTTTGCGCAGAGAGTTAAGGATCTTGCCCAGCGCTCGAAGCATGCCTCGGAGCATGCATTGACCGAGGAAGCGACGAAAACAGCGGTGATTATGCCGCTTATTCAGACATTGGGCTTTGATATTTTCAATTTGAATGAAGTTACACCAGAGTTTGTAGCGGATGTCGGCACTAAGAAGGGTGAGAAGGTCGATTTTGTTCTGAAGATTGATGGCAAGCCTGCCATACTGATTGAAGCCAAACCAATTTCGGCATCTCTTGGAACAACTCAATACAGTCAGCTATTCCGTTACTTTGCAGTTACTGAAGCGCGATTGGCAATTTTGACCAATGGGCGCGAGATGTGGTTTTTCTCGGACACAGACGAGAAGAACAAAATGGATAAGAAGCCATTCTTCATTTTCGATCTGCAGTCTTTTGATGAAGGTCAGGTCGCCGATTTGGCGAGGTATCATCGAAGCGTTTTTAACATTGATGCGATTATTGAGAGTGCATCAAGCCTCAAGTTTGTTAAGACTGTCGCTGCGTTTCTGAAGTCCCAGATGTCAGCACCTTCTGAGGATTTTGTGAGATTCGTTGCGAAGCAGATGATAGACGGCTCTGTGACGAAAGCTGTAGTGGAGCAAATCAGGCCAACAATTCCGAAGGCCCTTGACGAACTGATCAAAGAGCATATTCAGGATAAGCTGAATATCGCCTTCCGGCCTGAAGCTGCCCAGGCTCCTGAACAGGCTACGAAAAGTGACGATGTCGAAAAACCGGAGGTGACCACTACCCCGGATGAACTGCAGGCCTTCATGATAGTTCGCGCTATCGGCGCCAAAGTGGCTCCGATAGAACGCATTACCATTCGCGATGCAAAATCATACTGCGCCGTTTTCGTCGACGACACTAACCGGAAGCCCGTTTGCCGATTCTACTTCAATGCAAAATCAGGCAAGTCTATCGGTTTGTTCGATTCGGAGAAGTCCGAGACAAAAGTTGCTATCACGGATCTGAGCCAGATATTCAGTTTTGCGACCAGAATCGAGGATACGATCAAGTCGCATATTGACTAGTCCGCACCGCACCCCATCACACCAACCGTTCCCCCTCCATCGCCGCCCGCACGAAATCGGCGAACAGCGGATGGGGGGCGAAGGGTTTGGATTTCAGCTCGGGGTGGAACTGCACGCCGATGAACCAGGGGTGGTCCTTGACCTCGACGATTTCCGGCAGGCGGCCGTCGGGGCTCATGCCCGAGAAGATCAGCCCGCAATCCTCAAGCTGCTTGCGGTACTGGATGTCCACCTCATAGCGGTGGCGGTGGCGTTCCTCGATCACCGTGGCGCCATAGACCGCCGCCACTTTCGACCCGTCCTTGAGGTTCGCCGTATAGGCGCCCAGCCGCATCGTGCCGCCCTTGGCGTCATCGGCCTTTCGGCGCACGGTGTGGTTGCCCTGCACCCATTCCTTCAGGTGATAGACCACGGGCGTAAAGCGCTTTTCGCCCTTCTCGTGGTCGAACTCTTCGGACCCGGCATTCTTCAGCCCCACCAGATTGCGGGCGCTTTCGATGACAGCCATCTGCATGCCAAGGCAGATGCCCAGATAGGGCACCTTCTTTTCGCGGGCAAAGGTGGCGGCCTTGATCTTGCCTTCCGTCCCCCGCTCGCCAAAGCCGCCGGGGACAAGGATGGCGTGGAAGTTTTCCAGATAGGGCGCGGGGTCTTCCCGCTCGAAGATCTCGGCGTCGATCCATTCGGCGCGGACGCGGGTGCGGTTGGCCATGCCGCCATGGGTCAGCGCCTCGGCGATGGATTTGTAGGCGTCTTCCAGCTGGGTGTATTTGCCGACGATGGCCACCTTCACCTCGCCCTCGGCATGGGTCAGACGGTCCATCACGTCTTCCCAGCGCGCCAGGTTCGGCTTGGGCGCGGGCGAGTGCCTCTTCTAATTCGGCATTACGTTCTCTGAG
>CALKAA010000046.1 GCA_937983495.1 uncultured Gemmobacter sp.
TGGATGGCGACCTGCGCGAGGCGGAGATCCGGCAGGGCATCGCGCTGACCGAGGCCGAGTTGCGGGCGGTGCATGGCGCGCGGATCGCGTGGCGCGAGGTTTGCGAATGGTCCAAGCGCGAGGGGCGGGTGATCGCGCGGCGGCAGGAATGCTTTGGGGCCTGCGTGCTGGAGGACCGGCACTGGACCGATGCCCCGCCTGAGGCCATGGCGCGGGCGGCGCTGGACGGGCTGCGGCAGTTGGGGCTGAGCTGGTCTCCGGCCGCCTTGCGCTTGGCGCGGCGGGTGGATTTGTGCCGAAATGACAATGACTTGCCCGATGTCTCTGAGGCGGCGCTTCTGGCGGGTGAGGTCTTGTTGCCCTATTTGCAGGGGCGCAAGACCGAAGCGGATCTGCGTAGCCTTGATCTGGTGGAGCCGATCCGCGCGCTTCTGGGTTGGGATGGTCAGCAGGTGATCGACCGGCTGGCCCCGCCGCATTTTGAAACCCCGCTGGGGCGGCGGGTGCCCATTGAGTATGACGGCGAGACGCCCTCTATCGAATTGAGATTACAGGAACTTTTCGGTGTAACGGTGCATCCGGTGATCGGGCCGAAACGGCTGCCCTTGAAGATCACGCTGCTGTCGCCGGGTGGCAAGCCGGTGCAGGTGACGGCCGATCTGCCGGGCTTCTGGGCCAATTCCTATGCCGATGTGCGGCGCGACATGCGCGGGCGCTATCCGCGCCACCCCTGGCCGGAGAACCCGCATGAGGCCGAGCCGACCCTGCGCGCCAAACCGCGTGGCACCTGAGATTTCATAGCGCTTTGAGCGGCCTCTGATCCTGAAACCCGTCGAAATGACTTGTGATCCTGCATGGCTTCCGCTTGCCAGAGCCACGGGATATGCAGGCAGTCAAAGCGTTTTGGGAGGGTGCCATGCAGGCCATCGCGCGCGGTCGCTGGGCGGTTGCGGGAATGTTTCTGGTAAATGGTTTTGTCATGGGGGCCTGGGCCCCGCAGATCCCGCTGATGCTGCCGCGCCATGGGATTGGCGAGGCGGTGATGGGGCTTTTGATCCTTGCGCTTGGCTTGGGCGCGGTCGGGGCGATGATTTTCGCGGGGCGGCTGATCCAGCGTTTCGGCGCGGTTCCGGTCGTTCTGGCCTTTGCCTGTGCGCTGGTGCCGATGCTGCCTGCGATGATTTTTGCCCCTGATCTCAAGACCTTGGCCTTGGCGATGATGGCGTTTGGGGCCATTGCGGGCAGCATGGATGTGGCGATGAACGCCAATGCGGTGGAGGTGGAGCGCGGCCTTGGCCGGGCGATCATGTCCTCGTCGCACGGGTTCTGGAGTTTGGGGGGATTTCTGGGTGGCAGTCTGGGGGGATTTGCCATCGAGCATCTGGGGCGCGAGGGGCAGGCGTTGCTGGTGGCGGCATTGATGGCCGGTGTGATCGCGCTGGCCTGGCGCCATATGTGGCGTGTGGAGGTCGTGCCTGCACAAGATGAGCCGAAGGGGCGGCTCTTCCCGCGTGAGGCGCGGGTCTGGCTGCTGGGCTTCCTTGCGCTGATGTGCATGGTGCCAGAGGGGGCGATCATGGATTGGTCGGCACTGTTTCTGAAGGATGAACTGGCCGTGCCGACGGCTTGGTCGGGCCTGGGATTTGCGCTGTTTGCGGGGGCCATGGCGGTGATGCGCTTTGCAGGTGACGCGGTGCGCAATCGGTTTGGCGCAGTAAAAACCCTGCAATTCTCGGCACTTATCGCTGCTGCTGCGCTGTTGGCGGCCAGTGTTGCCCCGACGTCAGCTTTGGCGCTGCTGGCCTTTGCCATTGCGGGGTTGGGGATTGCGAATACGGTGCCGATCCTGTTTTCGGCGGCGGGGAACCTGCGGGGGATGAGTCCGGGGGCGGGGCTGGCTACGGTGACGATGATTGGCTATGCGGGCATTCTGGTTGCCCCGTCCAGCATCGGGGTCATCGCGGAACATGCTGGATTTAGGGGCACCTGGGCTGGGCTGGCGCTATGTCTTGTGGTGGTGGCGACGCAGGCGCATCGCGCCCGCGATGCCGACGGGATCACAGGCTGAGCGATTCAGCGGCCACCAGATCGGCGAACTCGGCCAGACCTGCCAGTGTAACGGCATGGACTGTTTGCGCCGAAAGGGTAACGGGGCATACGCTTTCGCCCGGATTTTCGCCCTGAACTGTAACGGGATATACGCTTTCGGGCAGGGTGGCGCCGAAGCAGAAGGTGGCATCGGTGACGAGACGCGGCCGGTAGCCGAGATCGAAGGCCGAACGCAAGGTAGAGCTGACGCAATAGTTGAGCGCGGCCCCGGCGATCACCAGATCGCGGCTGCCGTTCAGAGCGGGGATCATCGCGGGCGCGGCGAAGGCGGAGGAGGTGGTTTTGACCACGACCGTTTCGCCGGGCAGGGGGGCCACTTCGGGGATCGGCGCGCCGGTCGGTTTATCGAGCCGGAAGCCGCTTTCAGGGCGCGGGTCATCATGCTGGACATGCACGATGGGCAGGCCCGCCGCGCGGAAGCGGGCGAGGAGGGCCGCGGCGGCGGCGATGG
>CALKAA010000047.1 GCA_937983495.1 uncultured Gemmobacter sp.
GATAGAAACCAGACTGACGAGTTCAGCATGACCGATTTCGCCGCCCGCCGCACCATGATGGTCGATACTCAGGTCCGCCCCTCGGACGTGACCAAATATACGATCATTGATGCCATGCTTTCGATCCCGCGGGAGGCCTATGTGCCAAGCGCCAAGCGCGAGGCTGCCTATGTGGGCGAGCATGTCGCACTGGCACCGGGGCGGGTGGTGCTGGACCCGCGCACGCTGGCCAAGCTGCTTGACGCGCTGGACATTCAGCCGGTCGAGGCGGTGCTGGATCTGGGCTGTGGCCTGGGCTATTCGACGGCGGTGATGGCGCGCATGGCTGAAGCGGTGGTCGCGGTTGAGGAAAATGCCGAATTTGCCGCCGAGGCACAGGCCACCTTGTCGGCGCAGGGCGTGGACAATGCTGCCGTGATCGCGGGCAAGCTGGCCGAAGGTGCCGCGAAGGCCGGTCCCTATGATGTGATCGTGCTGCAAGGTGCTGCTGAAGTGGTGCCCGAGGCTCTGCTGGCTCAGTTGAAAGAAGGTGGCCGCATTGGTGCGATCTTCATGGAAGGTGCGCTTGGCGTGGCGCGTATCGGCTACAAGATTGATGGCGTGGTGACCTGGCGGCAGGCGTTCAATGCTTCGGCACCGGTGCTGCCGGGCTTTGCCGCGCATCGCGCTTTCACCTTGTAAAAAGTTACGGCCCGGTGCGCCGGAAAGGCAGCGGGCCGACGTATCACAACGGGTGCCGCGACGCCCGGAAGGCTGACCCTGAGACAGGGGCGGCAAAGCATAACAGGAGCCGGACATGATCGGGTTGAAGCGGAAACTTGTGGCGGGTGTCGCTGCGGCAGTGCTGACTTTTGCGGCCCCCCTCTCTCAGGCCTGGGCCGAAAGCCTTGGCGATGCGCTGGTGGCCGCCTATCGCAACTCTCACCTTCTGGATCAGAACCGCGCCTTGCTGGCCGCGGCTGACGAGGATGTGGCGCAGGCGGTTTCTGCGCTGCGCCCTGTGATTGCCTTTACGGCAAATTATAGCAAAAGCCGCACCCTGCCGGATGCGCCCTCTCCGTCGCTGGTCGATGGGGAAGTGGTGTTCAACCGCGTCACCAGTTTCCGCGAAGTGGCCACGATTGATCTGGCTGTGCAGCTCACCCTTCTGGATTTCGGTCGCACCCGCGCAGGTATCGACATTGCCAAGGAAAGTGTTCTGGCCACCCGTGCTGCGCTGATCGGGATCGAGCAGGACGTGCTGCTGACCGCCGTGCAGGCCTATGTGAATGTGCGGCTGTCGCTGGAAATCCTGAACCTGCGTCAGAATTACGTCAATGTGATCGGTGAGGAACTGCGCGCCACACAAGACCGGTTCGATGTGGGTGAAGTGACGCGCACCGACGTTTCGCTGGCCGAGGCGACACTGGCCGAGGCGCGCGCGGCGCTGGCCGCTGCCGAGGGCGATGTGCGGGTGGCGCGCGAAAGCTACAAGGCGGCGATCGGTCATTATCCGGGCAAGCTGTCTGCCCTGCCGAAGGCTCCACGCCTGCCCGCGACGGTGGAAGCCGCGCTGAGCGTTGCGCGCCGCACACATCCCGACATGATCCGCCAGCAGCATCTGGTGAAGGTGGCGGATCTGAATATCGAACTGGCCAATGCCAATATGCGCCCCAGTGTCACGGCTCGCGCCACGGCGAGCCTGAGCGGTGGTGCCGGAGCCAGCAATGATTTTGACAGCCAGAGCATCGGTGTGACGGCCAGCCAGACCCTCTATGCCGGTGGCCGCCTCTCGTCACAACTGCGCCAGGCGCAGATGCAGCGCGAGGCGCAGCGCGCCTCGCTGCACCAGACCGCCGTATTGCTGGAACAGAACCTTGGCACAGCCTGGGCGCAGCTCGATGTTTCTGCGGCGCGAATCTCGGCCAATGCGCGTCAGATCGAGGCGGCACAGGTGGCCTTCCGGGGGCTGCGCGAGGAGGCGAAGCTGGGCGCGCGCACCACGCTGGAAGTGCTGGACGCCGAGCAGGATGTGCTGGATGCCCGCGCCGCCAAGGTGCAATCCGAGGCGCAGCGTTACTTCTATGTATATCAGGTTCTGGCCTCGATGGGGCAATTGACAGTGAAGGATCTGAACCTCGGCATCCCGACCTATGACGTGACGGGGTATTACAACCTGGCCAAGGATGCGCCCACAGTCAGCTTTCAGGGCGAGAGCCTGGATCGGGTGCTGAAAGCCCTTGGCAAAGAGTAAGGCTTTGCTGCGACAGCCAAGCCGTTGCACTACCTGACGAATTGTTTACCAGATCAGCGCCTCCGCCTTGCATGGCGGGGGCGCTGTCGTTAGTCTGGCAACAAAGGTGATGACGCGCCGGGCTGGCTCCGGTCCTGTCAGCATGGTTGACGAGGCCCCGGTATGACTGATCCCATGAGTTCTGTTGAGATCGAGGATGTGCTGTCCTCTATCAGGCGGCTGGTTTCCGAGGATTTGCGCCCCAGTGTGCTGCCTGCTGCAAAGCCTGCGCCGCAGCCAGAGCCTGTGCCGACACCCGATGCTGGCAAGCTCTTGCTGACCCCTGCCTTGCGTGTCGTGCCCAGCGAAGACCCTTTACCACAGCCAGCTTCCGAACCGATCCCAGAAGCCCCGTTCATTGATGTGCCGATGTCGGACATGCCCTTTCCCGACGGGGGGGGGCGCGGGGCTGTGGTGGCGCGTATCGGCGCGCAGGTCAGCGATGACTGGGACCCCGAGTTGGAAACTGTGCCGACCGGCTGGCCAGAACCCAGTTGGGAAGCGGAAGTGGTCGAGGTGGACCTCGAGGCCGTTGAGGAAGCCGAGGTGCTGGAAGTGACCTCGGTTGAGGAAGCGCGGCTGGAGGAGGCCTGGCGAGACGGGGCCTGGCCAGATGAACGCCCGGTTGAAGATGAAAGCGACCCTGTGACGCTGTTTCAGGTCAGCCCGGATGCTGTGGAGGACGGGTCAGAACCGGAGCCATCTGACTTGGCGGATATGGCCGAGGCCGCTGTGCTGGCAGAAATCGAAGCGGCGGATTCGGCTGCGGCCATGGCGGCTGCGACCGATGTCTTTGCGCCGCAGGATGGCGATGATTTCGATGAAGAGGCCTTGCGTGAGGTCGTGCGCGACATCATCCGCGAGGAATTGCAGGGGGCGCTAGGCGAACGCATCACCCGCAATGTGCGCAAGCTTGTCCGGGCCGAAATCAACCGGGCTTTGGCCAGCAGGGAGCTGTCATGATCTTCATGTGTTGCGTGAGGATCGGCCGCTAATCATTTGGCTAGAAAAGAAAAAAGCGCGCCCGGCTTGGCGCGCTTTCATACTTTTGCGCAGGGCCGTATCAGGCGGCTTCGGCTTCCATTTCGGCAGCGTGGCGGCGCTCGCTTTCCTCACGCGACAGGGCAACCGAGGTGCGCACACCTTTGGAAACGAACTCCATCAGGCCCTTCACCACACGCTCGTTCGGGTCGATGCCTGCACAGGACAAAACCTCCCGACCATCGCGTGACCGTGCCCAGCGGGCGATCTGATCAGGGCCATTGCCATATTTCTTGTCATCCGCGATGGCATCATCCAGCGCAGCCAGAACGACAGCGGCAAAGAGCTTGCGGGCGCGCTGACCCTGCTCATAGTTGAACGCGGTGCTGTCGATGAAATCGGCCATTTCGTCTTCCTGTTCTTGCTCTTGGTGTTCCGGCGCTCGCGGAATATGACCTTTTCACGACGATTCGGTATTCCGGCTTTTGCATAGTTGCTATGCGTTTTGCGCATCACTTGCTGAAAGCGTTACCGTATTTAGTCTGGCCAAGGCGCGGCAGCCAACGACATATAGGGGACGCTTTTGGCCAATCAAGGATTTGCCATGAATTTGCCATAATTTGTCGGGCTTCACGTTTGCGCGATCCATTGACAATCGTAATAAAGCTGCAAGGGCCTGCTCCGATTTTTCGCCGAAAAATCGCCGCTCAGACCCGGCGCAGCGCAGCCTCGCCGGCGGTCAATGCACCTTCCATCCGATCAAAGCGCATATGGGCCAGAGCTTTTCCGCCGGATTGGGTGAAAAGCGTGCCCGCCGCGCGGCCATCGGCCATGAGGATCGGTGTGCCGACCGGTGCCGTGCCTGCAATCTGCATTTGCACCAGTCCCTTGCGGGCCTCGGTCTTGTGTTTCATGCGGGCGGTGACTTCCTGACCGACATAACAGCCCTTGCGGAAATCGACACCATTGAGCCGCTCGAAACCCGCTTCGAGGATATAGGTCTCGTCCGGTATCAACTCGATTCCGCTTTCCGGGATCAGGTGTTCGACCCTCAGCGCGTCCCAGTCCACAGATGTTTCTGGCAGCGCCGCGCCATAGGCGCGCCAGCCAAGCGCAGGGTGACGAGGATCGGCCATTGCGGCTTCTGGCGCAGGCCCAAGGCCCCTCTGCACCGACAGTGCAGAGGGGGCAAGCTGAACCTGTGCCCGCAGCTTATACATCGACAGACGTTTCAGCACGCCATCGGCCTGAGCCTCCGCCAGATCCAGCAGTATTTCCGCGCCGGTATTCACCACAAAGAAATCGGCCAGATACTTGCCCTGTGGCGTCAGCAGCGCAGCATAGACGAGGCCTGGGGCCGGGGACAGCCGCAGCACATCATTGGTGACCAGTCCTTGCAGGAAGGGCAGGGCATCAGGGCCAGAGAGCGTGACGAGGCGGCGCATGGTCATTCCTTGAATTGCAGGCGGTAAAGATCGGCATAATGGCCGCCCAGTTCAAGCAGTTGGGCATGGGTGCCCTGTTCGACCACCCGTCCACGCTCCAGCACGACGATCTTGTCGGCCTCGCGCACGGTGGCCAGGCGATGTGCGATCACCAGCGTGGTGCGCCCCGCGCCGAGACGGTTCAGCGCTTCGGCCACAACCGCTTCGGAGGCGGCGTCCAGCGCCGAGGTGGCTTCGTCCAGCAACAGCACCGGGGCACCTGCCACAAGGGCCCGCGCAATGGCGATGCGCTGGCGCTGCCCGCCAGACAGGGCGCTGCCACGCGGGCCTGCGGGGCTGTCGAGACCAGACGGGAAGTGTTGCAGGAATTCGCTGACATGGGCCGCCTGCAAGGCCGCCTCCATTGTCTCGGGCGGAACGTCTTTGCCGAGCGTCACATTCTCGCGCAGGGTCTCGTCAAACAACATGGCATCTTGCGAGACGACGGCGAATTGCCCGCGCAGATCCGCCAGGGCCAGCCGGTCGATCGGCACGCCGCCCAGGCTGATCTGTCCCGAGGCAGGTTCGGCCATGCCGGTGAGCAATTGGAACACCGTGGATTTTCCGGCCCCTGACGCCCCGACCAATGCGGTCATCTGGCCAGCCTCTGCGGTGAAGCTCAGACCGTTCAGGACCGGCACGCTGTCATAGCTGAAATGCACATCCTCCAGTGCGATGGCGGGAGGGGCCCCCGTCACCTGGGCCGAGCCTGCCAAAAGGCGCGCGGGGGGGGGCGTGTCGAACATGCGGAAAATGCGCTCCAGCGAGGCGGAGGCGATTTGCCAGATCCCGGCCTGATCGCCCAGCCGGCGGATGGGCTGGAAGGTCAGCGCCATCGCGGTGAAGAAGGACATGAATTCGCCCGTGGTGCGGTTGCCTTCGGCAATCTCGCGCCCGCCCAACATCAGCACCGTGAAAAAGCCGATGCCGGTCACCACGTCGATCAGCGCGGGAATGGTGGCGCGTCCGGTCACGGTGCGCACCTCGGCCCGCACGATCTCGCCTGCAATGCGACGGAAGCGGTCGGTCTGATAGGCTTCCATCCGGTTCAGCTTGATGGCCTGAATGCCGTGAAAGATTTCGTCCAGCCGGGTGGTGCGCAGCCCGGCCTTGTGGCGCATCTGCAAGGTTTTGCGGCGGATATAGCGCTGCACCATCACAGCGGGCAGCAGCAGCAATGGGGCCCCGATCAGGGCGGCCAGCGTCCATTGCACGTCAATCGACAGCGCCACAGCAAACAGCGAGACCAGCGCGATCATGTCACGCCCGACCCCGGTGATCAAAGAGGTCCACACACCTTGCATGGCGGCGGTATCGCCCACCACCCGCTCCATCAGTGCGCCGGGCGGGTTTTCCTGAAAGAACCGGGTTTCCAGTCGCAGCACATGGGCCAGCAGATCCACCTGCATGGCGGTAGAGGACCGCTGCGCCACAGAGGTCAACAGCGTCTTGGAAGCGACAGAGGTCAGTGCCCGGATCAGGAACAGCCCGAAGATAGCCGCCCCCACCAAAGGCAGCGCATCGCTGCCGCCGGGAGCAAATACCTTGTCGAACAAAGGTTCCAGCAACCATGACAGCGCGCCAAGGGTCGATCCTTCGATGACCATCAAGCCGAAGGCCAGCGCCATCCGAAACCGGTGCGGGCGCAGATAGCCTTTCCAAAGCCGCGCAAACAGGCGGCCCGAAGTGTAGCGCGGGTCGGTTGGGGCTTTGGGCACGGGCAGGCTCCGGATGATCAGACCCCGACAGGCATAGCGCGGGCAGAGTGGGGCGGCAAGCAACGCCGGGCCAGGTGCCGCGCTCCGCCTTTTTCTGTTTCTGAATATTCTCGGGGCGCGAGGCCGAAGGCCGTGGACGGAGCCAGCCCCCAACGATGCCAGCCTGGCGATGTCGGCATGGTGAGGCAATTTCAGAGGGCTGGACGCCGCCCGAAGCCGGGCGTAGCGTCTCGGCCATTCTACAGGAGATTGTCATATGTCGCTTGCCCATGGTCGCCCCTACCTTGCCATCCCCGGCCCTTCGGTCATGCCGGATCGGGTGCTGGCGGCAATGCACCGGGCGGCCCCGAACATTTATGCCGGGGCTTTACCCGAGATGGTGCAGAGCCTCTGGCCCGATCTGAAGCGTCTGGCGGGCACCTCCGCTCATGTGGGCATCTGGCTGGCCAACGGACATGGCGCATGGGAGGCGGCCAATGCGAACCTGTTTTCGCGTGGCGAGCGTGCGCTGGTTTTGGCGACCGGAAGGTTCGGTATTGGCTGGTCAGAAAGCGTCAAGCCGCTGGGTGTCGGGGTAGAATTGTTGGATTTTGGAAAGTCGTGTCCAGTTGATCTGAACCGTGTGGAAGCCAGTTTGCGCGCCGACCGGCAGCATGGGATCAAGGCGGTTCTGGTCACCCATGTCGATACGTCGAGCAGCGTGAAGAATGACATTGTGGCGCTCAGGTCGCTGCTGGATACGCTGGGCCACCCGGCGCTTCTGGCGGTGGATGCCATCGCCTCGATGGGGTGTGACGCGCTCAGGATGGACGAATGGGGGATCGACCTGATCGTGGCTGCCAGCCAGAAAGGGCTGATGGTGCCGCCGGGGCTTGGGTTCGTCTGGGCTTCGGAGCGGGCTGTGGCGCGCTGCAAGGGGAGTGACCTGCGCACGCCCTATTGGGACTGGCAGACACGTTTTGGCGCGACCGAGTTCTGGCAGCACTGGTTCGGCACAGCGCCGACCCACCATCTGTTCGGCCTGCGCGAAAGCCTGGACATGATCTTTGAGGAGGGGCTGGAGGCCGTCTGGGCCCGGCATGCGGCCTTGGCGCGCACGGTCTGGGCGGCGTTTGATGCCTGGGGGCGCGGACATCCGGAGATTTCCCTGAATGTGGCAGACCCCGCCTTTCGGGGCCATTCGGTGACGGCGGCGCGTATCGGGCCCGCGCCCAATGCCACGCGGTTGCGCAGCTGGACCGAGACACAGGCCGGGGTGACACTGGGCATTGGGCTGGGCATGGCAGAGCCGGGAGATCCGGGCGGCGATGCTTGCCTGCGGGTGGCGCATATGGGCCATGTGAATGCCCACATGACATTGGGTGCCCTGGCCGTGATGGAGGCGGGCATGCAGGCGCTGGAGATTCCACATGGCGCTGGCGCGCTGGAGGCCGCCGCACGGGTTGTGGCAGGCCTGACATGATCCGGCGGGCCGCGCCCCATGAGGTGAACGCCGCGCAAAAGGTGTTGCGGGCGGCCTTTACGCCCTTCGTCGCATTGATCGGCCAGAAGCCCGCTCCGATGCTGGCCGATCTGGCAGCCGCACAGGCGGCGGGGCAGCTTTGGCTGGCGGGGGAGGGGCAGGCCATCACCGCTGTGATGGTGTGCTCCGTCAAAGGCGCAGCGCTGGACCTGGACATCCTCGCCGTCGCGCCCGAGGCGCAGGGGCAAGGCATGGGGCGCGCGATGATCGCCCATGCCGAAGCTCTGGCCGGGGAGAATGGATTGGGCGTGGTGACGCTCTATACCAATGCGGCGATGCAGGGGGCGCAGCGGCTTTATGGCCAGCTTGGCTTCGATCTGGTCGAACGTCGCCAGCAAGACGGGTTCGACCGGCTGTTCTACCGCAAGGCGCTTATTGGCCGTTCTTCGCCAGCCAGTCCTGCATCCATGTGATCTCGGCCTCTTGTGCGGCAATCACCTTTTCTGCCAGGGCGCGAACTTCAGGGTCTTTGCCATGCGCGAGCACGATCTTTGCCATTTCCACCGCGCCTTGATGATGCGGAATCATGCCGGCGATGAAATCCACATCGGCGTCGCCGGTGAAGGGGATTGCCATTCCTGCATGCATGGCGGCATTGGCGGCCTGATAGGCGGCCGTCGCAGGGCTGACTTCGGCCGTCGCGGCGGGCATGGCATGGCCAGCATGCGGATCTGTGGCGGTTTCGGCAAAGACAGGCGTAACCGCAAAAGCTGCGGCAAGCGTGACGGCGAGACGGATCATGAACGGCCTCCTCTTTCTACGCGCCTGAAACTGCAAGCTTCCCGTGGGGGGAAGGCAAGTCAAACCGGCGTGAGGGCGAAACGATTTTTCGACGAAAAATCGTTGCCGCGCAGCAGGGCTGTGGAAGCGCACAGTGGCTGGGTCTGTCGGCCCTTCAATCATGCGCCCTGTCAGGCTAGGCTGGTGCGAGAATGGAGGCAGGCATGGCAGCGGTTTCTCGGAGGCCCGTTGTGGGCATCATCGGCAATACTGGCGTGATTGGCGATACATATCCGGTACATGCTGGCGGGCAGATGACCTCAGAGGCGGTTGCGGCTGTGGCAGGCTGCCTGCCTGTGATCATTCCTCCCGATCCGCGTCTGGTCTGCGTGGCGGAGTTGATGCAGCTTTGCGACGGCTTTCTGCTGACCGGTGGGCGGCCCAATGTGCATCCCAGTGAATATGGCGAGGTGGAAACCCCGGCCCATGGTGCCTTTGACCGCTGCCGGGATGCCATCACCCTGCCGCTGATCCGGGCCTGTGTGGAGCGTGGGCAGCCCTTTCTGGGGATATGTCGCGGCTTTCAAGAGGTGAATGTCGCCATGGGTGGCTCGCTTCACCCGGAAATCCGTGACCTGCCGGGGCGGATGAACCATCGCATGCCGCCGGATGGCTCGCTGGAAGAGAAGTTCGCTCTGCGTCATCCGGTGCGCTTTACCCCCGGTGGCATTTTCGCCCGGCTGATGGGGGCCGAGGAGGTGGTGACCAATTCCTTGCACGGTCAGGGCATCAACCGTCCCGGTGCCCGTATCAGGATCGAGGGCTGGGCCCCGGATGGCACGCCCGAGGCGATCCTTGTGCAGGACGCGCCGGGCTTTACCTTGTCGGTGCAGTGGCATCCAGAATGGAATGCGGCCGGTGACCCTGTGTCGCGCCCCTTGTTCGAAGCCTTCGGGCAGGCCTGCCGCGATTGGCGACCCCGCTAGGAGTTTGGTGAGGGCATGGCCTCTTACCTGGACTGAAAATGGAAAAAGGCGGCCCGAAGGCCGCCTTTTCTGAATTTTCGCGCTGTCTTGTCACCCTGTCTTGGATCACGGGCAGGGCTTTTCTGGCGTCGGTACGCAAACGGGGGCAGC
>CALKAA010000048.1 GCA_937983495.1 uncultured Gemmobacter sp.
CCCAGTCGGGTTTGGTGACCATGCGGGAGAAGGTGCGCTCGGTCACTTCGCCCCAGGCGGCGGTCAGCTGGAACAGCGGATTGGCAGAGAGCGCGAAGACCGGATAGGAGGCCATGGCCCGCGCAGTGGCCCCCAGCCACTCATTCGTGTTGCGGGCTGTTTCCATCAGGTCATAAGTCGCCATATACTTCATCTGCGTCTCCTTGCCCGATGGGCCGTGGCTTTGCCTCGATCCCCATGGGCGCGGAGGGAGGAGGCGAAATTGCTGCAAGCGCAAAAGTGTAGGGGGGAAATATTAATATGACAACCGAGACCAAGGACGAAGACGCCCGCCTGCACCGGCTGAATGCCAATATCGCCAAGGTCGAGGATTTGTCGAAACGGCTGACCGCAGCGCTAACATTGCGCAAAAATGCCGATCCGGCGCTGCAAGGGCCGTCACAAGAGGTCTATATGAAGGCCGCAGCCGCCTATGTGGCGGAAATGATGCAGAATCCGTCGAAAATCATCGAACAGCAGATCGGCTACTGGGGAAAGACCCTCAAACACTATGTGGAGGCGCAGCAGGCCCTTGCCAAGGGGGAGTTGAAGGCCCCCGAAAATCCCGGCCCGAAAGATCGTCGATTCGCGAATCCGCTGTGGGACAGCCACCCGCTGTTCAATTTCCTCAAGCAACAATACCTGTTCAATGCCGAGGCCATTACCGGCGCTGTTTCCGGGCTGGAGCGGATGGAGGACCATGACCGCAAGCGGGTGGAGTTCTTCACGCGGCAGATCGTGGACCTGATGTCGCCCACCAATTTCCTCGGCACCAACCCCGATGCGCTGGAAAAGGCAGTGGCCACTGATGGTGAAAGCCTGGTGCAGGGGCTGGAAAACCTCGTGCGCGATATTGAATCGAACCGCGGCGATCTGCTGGTGACGCTGGCCGACAAGGAGGCCTTCCGGGTGGGCGAGAATATCGCCACCACGCCGGGCTCGGTGGTGTTCCGCAATCGCATGCTGGAGCTGATCCAATACGCCCCCACCACCGAGACGGTCCACAAGACCCCGATCGTGATCTTTCCGCCCTGGATCAACAAGTTCTACATTCTGGACCTGAAACCGGCCAACAGCCTGATCAAATGGATCGTGGATCAGGGCTTCACGCTGTTTGTCGTGAGTTGGGTGAACCCCGATGCCAGCTATGCCGATGTGGGGATGGATGACTATATCCGTGACGGCTATCTGGCGGCGCTGGGCGAGGTGAAGCGGCTGACCGGCGAAAAGCAGGTCAATGCGGTGGGCTATTGCATCGCGGGCACCACGCTGAGCCTGACGCTCGCGCATCTGCAAAAGGCGGGCGACAAGTCGGTGAAATCCGCCACGCTGTTCACCACGCTGACCGATTTCAGCGATCCGGGTGAGGTGGGGGTGTTTCTGGACGATGATTTTGTGGACGGGATCGAGCGTCAGGTGGCGGTGGATGGGGTGCTGGACAAGTTCTTCATGTCGCGCACCTTCAGCTTTCTGCGCTCCAATGACCTGATCTATCAGCCCGCAATCAAAAGCTATATGATGGGCGAGGCCCCGCCCGCCTTTGACCTGCTGTATTGGAATGGCGATGGCACCAATCTGCCGGCCAAGATGGCGGTGGAATATCTGCGCGGGTTGTGCCAGCGCAACCAGTTCGCCGAAGGCACATTCGAGGTGATGGGCGAACCTGTCAGCCTCAAGGATGTGAAAGTGCCGCTCTGCGCCATTGCCTGCGAAACCGACCATATCGCGGCCTGGAAGGGTAGTTTCAACGGCGTGAAGCAGATGGGATCGAAGGACAAGACCTTCATCGTGTCGCAAAGCGGCCATATCGCCGGGATCGTCAACCCGCCCTCCAAGGGCAAATACGGCCATTACACCAATGAGGCGGCGATGGATACGCCCGAAGCCTGGTGGGAGACGGCGAGCTTCCATCAGGGAAGCTGGTGGCCGCGCTGGCGCGACTGGCTGGCGAGTCGCTCTGGCGCGCAGGTTCCGGCCCGTGTGCCGGGGGCAGGCGACCAGCCGGTGCTGGGCGCGGCGCCGGGGCATTACGTTGCGGCAGTGCCAAAAGCCTGACAGCTCAACAGCTTGGCGGCGGCAGGGGGCGATACAACCCTGCCGTTTGCCGCGTCGCAGAAATTTCACTTGAAATGCTGCGATGCAGCATCTATATCTGGGTTCAGGAAACGCATATGGGCGCTGGGCGCCTGAGCATCGGAGAATTCAGATGACCACCAAGACCCCGGACTTCACCAAAGCCTTCCAGGACGTGCTGGCTGCCTTCCCGGTGGATGCAACTGCATTCCAGAACGCCTTCAAGACCCAGGCCGCTGTTGGTGAAAAGCTGACCAAGGTCGCCCTGGAAGCCGCCGAAAAATCGACCGAGATTTCGTCGAAATGGGCCAAGGACACTCTGGCCAAGGTGGGCGAGGCTGCCAAAGCCAAGACCGAGCCGTCGGATTACACCAAAGCCATGAGCGATTTCGCTTCGGCTACCGCTGAACTGGCTGCCGAAAACATGGCTGCCTTCGCCGAAGTGGCGAAAAAAGTGCAGATGGAAACCGTTGAGCTGATGCTGGCTGCCGGCAAGGACGCTTCGGAAGAAGCCCAGGCTGCCGTGAAGAAAGCCACCACGGAAGCCACCGCTGCCGTGAAGAAAGCCACCGCTGCGAAATAAGCGGATGCCGCTTGAGGTTGAGCGGCGGTCCTGACCTCCTCCTCCCTGATCAGGATTGCTGCGGGGCGTGCCGAAAGGTGCGCCCCTTTCTTTTGATTGCATTATTGCTGCACCCTGTCTTAGGCTTCTCTGCAAGCGCATAAGAACCCGGGGAGGGGCCTTCATGGCAAATACCGAAAAACCGCTGCTCATCAAACGCTATGCCAGCCGGAGGCTGTATAACACCGAGACCAGCGATTATGTGACGCTGGAGGATATTGCGGGCTTCATCCGCGCCGGGCGCGAAGTGCAGATTGTCGATCTGAAATCGGGCGATGATCTGACGCGGCAGTATTTGCTGCAAATCGTGGCCGAGCATGAGAGCAAGGGCGAAAGCGTGCTGCCGGTGAATGTGCTGAACGATCTGGTGCGCAGCTATACGACAGGGATGAAATCGGTGGTGCCGCAGTTTCTGGCGGCCTCGTTCGACATGCTGCGCGACGGGCAATCCAAGATGATGGAAAACCTGCAACACCTGCCCAATCCCATGGCCTCGATGCCGGGGTTCGAGGCGATGCGCAAACAGCAGGAAGCCTTCATGAAAACCATGATGGGGGGCATGCCGGGCTGGCCTGCGGGATCGAGCGGGCCGGAGCCGGAGGCGGGCGAGAAGGCCGAGGGGCGCGGCGGGCAGGGGGAGCTGGAGGCGATCAAGAAGCAATTGGCCGAGCTTCAGGCGAAGCTGTCGAAGCTGTAAATCATGGTGCAATCGGCTGGCCGCGTGACCCTGTGGGGGATCGAGGT
>CALKAA010000049.1 GCA_937983495.1 uncultured Gemmobacter sp.
GCTGGTCATGGCCTTCGAGGAAGAGTTCGGGATCGAGATCCCCGATGATGCCGCCGAAACCATCCAGACCTTCGGCGACGCCGTCGGCTTCATCTCGAAAGCCGTCTGATCGCATTGTCCGCAAGCGGACGGGAAAGGGCTCCCTGAGGGGAGCCCTTTTCGTTTTGGGTCAGGTCGTCGTCGGGTGCCGCTTCTGGAACGCGTCAAGCTGTTCCAGGACCGCGCGGCCCGTGCTGCGCGGATGCCCTTCCTCAAGCGCTTCGAGATGGCGGTGTGCCTCTCGGCCCAAAGTCATGATGGCTTTCAGGCAAACAGCTTTCTCGTCCTCTGACATGCTTGAGAGGTGGTGTTCGATGAAGCCCATGTGTTCAATCAGGGTCGCATAGGGATAGTGCGTCTTCCTCGGTGCGTGAAGCAGGCGCGCTGTGATCTTCACCGCTTCGGTGAACTCGCGGTAATAACTGTGATCCGACAGGGCATGCAGCATCTGAACCACGGTGTCGACAACCAGGGCAGGGTATTGGGTCGGAATGATCTGGCGCAGGATGTTCCGTGCGCCAATGGAGGGAACGGTATGAATTTCGCCGCGCACCTCCCGCAACAATTCCAGCTGGTTGTTACTGCCATCCAGCGACCTGATGCAGCGTGCCGCATCCAACTCCAGCAGATTGCTCAGCTCTTGCGCCGTTGGAATATGCCCGATGTGCGACAGGTAAAATGTTGCCACCAAAACCCTGTGCGCGTCCCTGCTGGACGAACTGGCCACACGGTTGAACTCCATCTTGTAGGCATCCCGCACGACTTCGGAGTTCAGAAGTTCCATCAGGAAAGTGGGGAGCGACGCCTTGCAGTCGTGCATGACATAACGCAGCTTCTCGCTTGGACTCATGGGGCGTTGGGTCCAGTTGCCGATCATGTCGGTATATCGGATCAGTTGAAGCGCTTCGGTCTCATCAAGTCTGGGAATGCGGATATGATGCAGCGATTTGTTCTGCTTCATTTTTTCAGCCTCTGAGGCCTCTGCCCGTGCCGAAAGTGAGTGAGCCGTCATCAGCAGAACCGCAGTCTTGCCTGCAAAGGCTGTCATGATCTCATTCAGGCTCTCCGGGCGAAAGTCGAAGCAGTTCTCGATGATGACAACGGCGTTTGGCGAGGTATGAAGCAACCGTAGCACTTCCTGGGTTGTCGACATCAAGGCATATTGCAGAAACAAGACCGGCCGCGTGAGAGAAAGAGCCGCGGCGATCTGCTCCATGATCAGCGTTTTGCCATCACAGATTTCTCCGGTCAGAAGGAACAGGTTTTCGCCGTTTTCAATCCGGTTCAAGACTTCTGTAGATAGACGCCGTCGCCCTTGGAATGTGGGGCTTGTCCAAGCCGGTAATCCTCCCCATGGTTAAGAGAGGATTACCGGTTCCCAATCGCTTGGGATGCGTTTTGCAGGCTGTGCCGGTTGCCGAACTCACCCGCCTCCATAAGTGATTGTTCATCAGCTTGAGCAAGGCACCACTGGCCCCGATGGTTTCATCTTATTCCATCGCTAAAGCATCAGCCGAAAACCCCGCCCCGCAAAACAGAATGGTGCCGCCGGTGCGGGCGCGATCAAGTCTGTCCAGAAAATCCATACCATCACTCCCTTTATGGCTGAGAGCCTGTCCGCCGTGCCACACGGGCGTCCAGTGGCAAGATGGGGCGATGTTGCGCCTTGCGGGTGGGGCGTGTATCTAGTTTTGCAAAGTTTGCCCTGTCCGGGGTGCTGCGAAAGGATGAGCGGATGCGTCGCGTTGTTGTTACGGGTCTGGGGATGGTCACGCCGCTGGCTTGCGGTGTTGAGGAAACCTGGAGCCGCCTGCTGGCCGGGCAATCGGGGGCGGGGCCGATCACGCGGTTCGACACCAGCAATGTGGTGACCAAATATGCCTGCGAGATTCCTTTGGGGGATGGCTCTGACGGCACGTTCAACCCTGATGACTGGATGGAGGCCAAAGAGCGCCGCAAGGTGGATGATTTCATCCTCTATGGCATGGCGGCGGCGGTGCAGGCGGTGCGCGATTCCGGTTGGGAGCCACAGACCGAGGAAGACCGCGAGCGCACCGGCGTGATGATCGGCTCGGGGATCGGCGGCTTGTCCTCCATCGCGGAAACCGCTGTTCTGATCAAGGAAAAGGGGCCGAAACGCGTGTCGCCCTTCTTCATCCCCGGCGCGCTGATCAACCTGATCTCGGGCCAGGTCTCGATCCGCTTCGGCTTCAAGGGGCCGAACCATGCGGTGGTGACGGCATGTTCCACGGGTGCCCATGCGATTGGCGATGCGGCGCGGCTGATTGCCTTTGGTGATGCCGATGTGATGCTGGCCGGGGGCGCGGAAAGCCCGATTTCCGAGATCGGCATTGCCGGGTTCAACGCCTGCAAGGCGCTGTCCACCAAGCGCGAGGCCGAACCGCAGAAGGCCAGCCGCCCCTATGACGCCGACCGCGATGGCTTTGTCATGGGCGAGGGCGCGGGCGTGGTGGTGCTGGAAGAATATGAACACGCCAAGGCGCGCGGGGCGAAAATCTATTGCGAGGTCTTGGGTTACGGGCTTTCGGGCGATGCCTATCACATCACCGCACCGTCGGAAGATGGCGATGGCGGCTTCCGCTCGATGAGTGCGGCGCTCAAGCGCGCGGGCCTCAGCCCGGCGGATGTGGATTACATCAACGCCCACGGCACCTCGACCATGGCCGACACGATCGAACTGGGCGCGGTGGAGCGGCTGATGGGCGATGCGGCGGCGGGGGCCACCATGTCCTCCACCAAATCGAGCATCGGCCACCTGCTGGGGGCTGCGGGCGCGGTGGAGGCGATCTTCTGCGTGTTGGCCATTCGGGACCAGATCGCACCGCCGACGATCAACCTGGAGAACCCGGCGGTGACGCCGAAGCTGGACCTCGCGCCGAACAAGGCGGTGAAGCGCAAGATTGACGTGGCGTTGTCAAACTCGTTCGGCTTTGGCGGCACCAATGCCAGCCTGGTTCTGGGCAAGGTGCGCGGCTGATGTGGAAATCGGTCGCCTCCAATGCGTTGACGCTGTTTATCATTCTACTGGTTGCGGTTGCGGGCCTGCTTGCATGGGGGCGACAACAATATCTGGGGCCGGGGCCCCTGACGCAGGCGGTTTGCATCAAGGTCGACAGCGGCGATAGCCTGGGCAAGGTAAGCCGCAATCTCGAAGCGCAAGGCGCGGTGTCTGATGCCAGAATTTTCCGTATCGGCGCGGATTATTCGGGCAAAGCCAATGGGTTGCGCTTTGGATCGTATCTGGTGCCGAAGGGTGCCTCGATGGCGCAGATCGTGGATCTGTTGACTGCGGGCGGCGCCTCGACCTGTGGGCGGGAAGTGAACTTCCGCATCGGGGTGGCCAAGGCCGAAATCCTGCTGCGCGAACTGGACCCCGCCACGCAACGCTTTGTAGAGGTTGTGAAATTTGACCCGGCCGCCGAAGCCGCGCCGCAGGTCTATGTCGATGCGGCGCTGGAAGATGACCTGCGCTGGCAGGTGACTCTGGCAGAGGGCGTGACCAGTTGGCAGGTGGTGGAAAGCCTCAAACGGGCGGATTTCCTGTCGGGCGACGTGCCGGAGGTGCCACCGGAAGGCAGCCTTGCGCCGGATGGCTATGACGTGGAAAAAGGCGGTTCGCGCGCCGAGCTTCTGGCAAAGATGCAGGAAAAACAAAAGGTTATTCTTGCCGATCTTTGGGCCGGGCGCGCAGCGGATCTGCCTTATGACTCGCCCGAGGAGGCGTTGATCATGGCGTCGATCGTGGAAAAGGAGACCGGGGTGGCAGCAGAGCGGCCTCGGGTGGCGAGCGTGTTCGTCAACCGGCTGCGCCAAGGCATGCGCTTGCAGACCGATCCCACGGTGATTTACGGTATCACCAAGGGCGAGGGCGTGCTGGGCCGCGGCCTGCGGCAGAGTGAACTTCGGCGCGCAACCCCTTATAATACCTATGTGATTCAGGGCTTGCCGCCGGGGCCGATTGCCAATCCCGGGCGCGAAAGCATCGCGGCGGCGATGAACCCGGAGACCACGAACCTGCTGTTCTTCGTGGCCGATGGCACAGGCGGGCATGCCTTTGCGGAAACCCTGGATGAGCATAATGCCAATGTCGCCAAATGGCGTGAGATTGAGCGGCAACAGGCACAAGAGGCTAATCCGTAAGGTTTTTTACCTTCGGCTGACAAAGGGCGTCCCCTCGGGGGCGCCCTTTTGCATGTAGCGCGTGCGCAAGGGTAACGGGCTATACGCTTTCGCGGGCTAAACCGGGGCGAACTGTAACGGGATGGACAGTTTCGGGCAAAAGGGGCGCGAGATGCGGGAGAAGGTGCGGGAGCGGGTGGAGGCGGCAGCCTTCGCGGTGCTGGCGACGCGGGGCTATCACGGCAGCTCAATGCTGGCAGTGGC
>CALKAA010000050.1 GCA_937983495.1 uncultured Gemmobacter sp.
AATGATGGTGTTCCTGCTCGGTTTTGCCATGACCCGCCTCTGATGATGTGCTGATAGATACGTTGCGTATATTCTTCTGCGGTTTTCACTTTACAGATTGCAGTTGTCAACACTCGCTGACGCTGGAGAAATCCTATATTTTAAATACACATAAGTAAGCTGCCGATTGTTATCAGTCGATAAAACAGCTAAGCATAGCACCCTGATCTGAGCTAGATACGAAATATGTCATCGATCAGGGAACGACCACCAGTTGCATTTGTCAGGCACAGCGAACGAAACGAACAACGTATGCCCAGAACAGCGACATTAGCCAGCGGCACCGGCCGCAATTCGGGCCGCCAAAGTGGCAAAGAACGCATTTCGAATGCAGCGATGCTGCTTTTTGCCCGGATGCCTTATTGCGACACCAGTCTACGCGACATTGCGGCCGCCGCAGAGGTCGATGTGGCCTATGTCCATCGATCCTTCGGCTCCAAGGCAGAGATCTTTCGCCACGCGTTGGCGGCGCTTGATCCCTTGGATGACATCATGGTGGCGACAGATGGCCGCTCCATGATCTCCCGGCTCTGTGATCTGGCTTTCCTTCGCGATCCGCGGATACAGGAAGATGTACGCCCGCTACATCTGCTGATTCAATCCAGTCTCTGCAGCGAAGCGCGTGACATCATTGCGCAATTCATTGACACATCGCTTGCTCTCCCTCTGAGCAAGGCTTTCGGCTTTGAAAATCCGGGGCGAGCACATTTTGCTCTTAGCCTTTTGAGCGGATTTGTGACCCATCGTGCGGTGATGGGACCAGCAAACTTTCCGGGTATTCCCGAAGCAGATCAACGACGAATGCTCGAGACTGCACTGACCAATGCAATGTGTGACACAGACGGGAGAAGCGGTCCTGTCGACAAGTCAGCCGATATTGTATGATTTTGGAATCATAATTTTTAGGGGGCACTTTAACCGATACCTGGGAACTATTCTGTAGAACGGGTAGGGTGCGAGGTTCAATGCAGCTACTTGCCCTTCTGGCCGCCAGGGTCTGCAATTGCGCGTTCCATCTCATGCAATTTGCAAAGCATCTGAAACCGTCCGGTAAGCTGTATATGGGTGAGATTACCGTCCTGGTGCTGAACCCAGGATGCACGGATTGAGAAAGATTGGATGCATCAGCGCGCGGGTCCGCGATGACTGGCCTGATGGGCAGTGCAGACCCGCCGTGTCGGGGTTTGTCGACCCATCAGGTCAGAATCGCGACTCTGGAGGCAGCAGATCACGCGGATCTGGGCTGACCTGCGGGTTCAT
Organism: uncultured Gemmobacter sp.; assembly: GCA_937983495.1. Classification (GTDB taxonomy): domain Bacteria; phylum Pseudomonadota; class Alphaproteobacteria; order Rhodobacterales; family Rhodobacteraceae; genus Gemmobacter. The sequence continues at coordinate 1,300 of CALKAA010000050.1, forward strand.
ACGGTCCACTTCCATGCGTTGTCGCGCTCGGCGCGGATTCTGTCGATATGCGTCGCGGGCAGGACAGTGCGGAAGGGAGTGTTGAATGTTGCTGAGAACTGACCCGGGTTTGTCACCGAGAACTGACCCACCTTTCAGTTATGTTCTGTGGGTCATGTTTGGGTCAATGCACTTGCGGCTCCCTTCTTTGGTTTGACGGCTGCGGTGCTGGCCCTGAACCTGAAGCTGTCGTTTCCGGTCTCCAGAATATGGCAGCGATGAGTGAGGCGATCGAGCAGCGCGGTGGTCATTTTCGCATCACCGAAGACTGCGGCCCATTCGGCGAAGCTGAGGTTGGTGGTGATGACGACGCCAGCTTATCACGATGACCCGGCTCATGCCCGTTGAAGCCTTTGACGGCCGCGGCCTTCTCCCTCGTCGCTTCTGCATAGTCGTCGATGACGTTCTCAGGAAAGACACTCCGGGCGCGATCTTTCGGCGGCTTCGTGCGGAAGGCGCCCGGTTCGACGATGGTCGTGGTGATGCCGAACGGCGCCACCTCGTCCGCCAGCGACTCCGCCCACCCCTCCAGCGCGTTGTTGATTTCCACCCAGAACTGAGCCGGCATTTCCATCGAGAAGTGAGCCACCTC
>CALKAA010000051.1 GCA_937983495.1 uncultured Gemmobacter sp.
TACTACATGCTGCGCGAAGGTGTGCGGCATTGGTCCGACCCCTGGCATTGGGCGCAAGCCGCCATCGTCGCCGCCTGCCGCACCCATGGCATTCTGCCGGTTGATGGTCCGTTTGGCGACTTCAGCGATGACGAGGGCTATCGTGCGCAGGCCCGCCGCTCGGCCACGCTGGGCATGGTGGGCAAATGGGCGATTCACCCCAAACAGATTGCGCTCGCCAACGAAGTTTTCACCCCGTCTGACGCCGCAGTGGCTGAGGCCCGCGAGATTCTCGCCGCGATGGAGGCCGCCAAGGCCCGGGGCGAAGGGGCCACCGTCTACAAAGGCCGCCTCGTTGACATTGCCTCGATCAAACAGGCTGAAGTCATCGTTCGTCAGGCCGAAATGATCGCAACAGGTGTGTAAAAATGCGTTGACAGTCTGCGTCCAAAAGGCGCAGGCTCATAAGGCGCAAGCACAACATTTCATCGTTTTTGAAACGATACCCGCGCCGCCAGCAGGGAGAGGAGGCCCTCGGCGGCATCACGGGAGGAGCACGCCCCGCAGTCCATGCTGCGGGGCGTTGCCATATCCGGCACCCACCTGCTCTCCTGCGCCGCCCTCGCGCGCAACAGCTGTCGATGGTCGACGCAGTTGCATCTTTGCGCCGCTACGGCCATATAGAAAGCCGTTTCCGCGACGTGCCTCTTGGGGAGTGCCGATGAACTATCTCGAATTCGAAAAACCGCTGGCCGAAATCGAAGGCAAGGCGGAGGAGTTGCGGGCCCTTGCGCGCTCGAACAAGGAGATGGATGTCGAGAAAGAGGCGGCGGCGCTGGATCGCAAGGCCGAGGGGCTGCTGAAGGATCTCTACAAGGATCTGACGCCCTGGCGCAAATGTCAGGTGGCCCGTCACCCGGACCGCCCGCATTGCAAGGATTACATCGACGCGCTGTTCTCCGAGTATACCCCACTTGCCGGGGATCGGAACTTTGCCGATGACCATGCCGTCATGGGCGGGTTGGCACGCTTTAACGATCAGCCCGTGGTGGTGATCGGTCATGAAAAGGGCAATGATACCAAATCCCGCATCGAGCGAAATTTCGGTATGGCGCGCCCCGAAGGCTATCGCAAGGCGATCCGTCTGATGGACATGGCGCATCGCTTTGGGCTGCCGGTGGTCACGCTGGTGGATACACCCGGTGCCTATCCGGGCAAGGGCGCGGAGGAGCGCGGGCAAGCCGAGGCCATCGCGCGCTCGACTGAAAAATGCCTGCAAATTGGCGTGCCGCTGATTTCGGTGGTGATCGGTGAGGGCGGTTCGGGCGGGGCTGTGGCTTTTGCTACCGCCAACCGTATCGCCATGCTGGAACATTCGGTCTATTCGGTGATCTCTCCCGAGGGCTGCGCCTCGATCCTGTGGAAGGATGCTGATAAGATGCGCGAGGCCGCCGAGGCCCTGCGTCTGACCGCGCAAGATCTGCAAAAGCTGGGCGTGATCGACCGGATCATCAAGGAACCGCTGGGAGGCGCGCAGCGCGGCCGCAAGGAAACCATCGAGGCCGTGGGCAAGGCGCTGGAAACCATGCTCAAGGAACTGGCAGGCAAGAAGCCGGATGTGTTGGTGAAGGAACGCCGGCAGAAGTTTCTGGATATGGGGTCAAAAGGTCTCGCGGCCTGAACCCCGCAATCGGAGTGGAAAAGGGCGGTGCCATC
>CALKAA010000052.1 GCA_937983495.1 uncultured Gemmobacter sp.
CCTGTTCGGCGATTTCATGGGCGGCGGGCGCGGCGGTGCCGGGGCCGGAGCGCGCACGCGGGCACAGCGCGGGTCTGATCTGCGCTACAATCTGCGAGTGACGCTGGAAGAGGCCTATAAGGGTGTCCAGAAAACCATCACCGTGCCGGCCTCTGTCGCTTGCGACAGTTGCCATGGCACAGGTGCCGAAGGGGGCGCAGAACCTGTCACCTGCCCGACCTGCTCGGGTATGGGCAAGGTGCGGGCGCAACAGGGCTTCTTTACGGTCGAACGCACCTGTCCGACCTGCAACGGCATGGGCCGCATGGTGAAAAACCCGTGCAAGAGCTGTGGCGGCACAGGTCGCACCGAGAAAGACCGCGCGCTTTCGGTCAATATCCCGGCTGGGGTGGAAACCGGCACGCGCATCCGCTTGGCGGGTGAGGGCGAGGCGGGCCTGCGTGGCGGACCGTCTGGGGATCTCTATATCTTCATCGAGGTCAGAGAGCATCCGATCTTCCAGCGCGATGGGGTGCATCTGTTCTTCCGTGTGCCGGTGCCGATGACAACGGCGGCCATGGGCGGCGAGGTCGAAGTGCCCACGATCGACGGTGGCCGCAGCCGGGTGAAGGTGCCTGCGGGCAGCCAGACTGGCAAGCAGATGCGGCTGCGCAGCAAGGGGATGCCCGCGCTGCGCGGGGGCGGCACAGGTGATCTCCTGATCGAACTGGTGGTGGAAACCCCGGTGAACCTGACCGCGCGGCAGAAGGAACTCCTGCGGGAATTCGAGAAGCTGAGCGAGGAGAACAACCCCGAAGCCAGCAGCTTCTTCTCCAAGGTCAAAAGTTTCTGGGATGGCATGAAATGAGCGGGGCACCTTCGGGTGCCCTTATCATTTGGGGGCGCGAATCGGATCGGCCAGCAGCCGCAGCCCGTTCAGCACCACCAGCACCGTGCCGCCCTCATGACCCAGCACCGCCAAGGGCAGCGGCAGGTCAAAGAACAGCCCGCCGATCACCAGCACCACCATCGCGCCGATGGCGAAGATCAGGTTCTGTCGAATGATCCGCGCTGTCCGTTGTGCCAGCGCCTGCGCCTTGGCCAACTGCCCCATTTCATTTGACAGCAGCGCCACATCTGCGGCCTGCAAGGCCACCTCTGATCCGGCGACACCCATGGCAATGCCGACATCGGCCCGCGCCAGCGCGGCGGCGTCATTCACACCATCGCCCACAAAGGCCACCTTGCCTTGTCCCGCCAGCGTGGCCACCAGTGCCACCTTATCTTCGGGCAGCAGGTCGGCATGGATTTCCGGGTCGGTCAGGCCCAATTCGCCGCCAATCCGCTCGGCCACCGGGCGGCGGTCGCCGGTCATCAACGCCAAGCTCATACCGCGCGCTTTCAGTGCCACCAGCGCCGCGCGGGAGCTTTCGCGTGGGCGGTCGGCCACCGTTACGGCACCCAAAACCTGCGGGCCACGCCCCAGCCAGATCAGCGTTTCTGCCTCGTCTTGTGCCGCCAGATGAGGCAGGGGGGCATTCATCCGCGCCGCCATACGCGCATTTCCGGCCCAGATCGGGCCTTCGGAATCGTGCCCCGTGATTCCCTCGCTGGGATGTGCTTGCACATCACGCACCGCGTCGGGCTCCAGCCCGCGCGCCAACAGCGCCCTGCGGATCGCCTCGGCGATGGGATGTTCCGATTGTGCCTCCAGCCCGCCCAGCTTGCGCAGGAAGGAGGCTTCATCCCCGGCATGGATGCCTGTGACTTCGGCCTTGCCGGTGGTCAGCGTTCCGGTCTTGTCAAAGGCAAAAGCGCGCACCTCGGCGAGCGTCTCCAGGGCCGCGCCGCCCTTGAACAGCACACCGCCATGCGCCGCCGCCGACAGTGCCGAAAGGATCGCTGCCGGAACCGAGATCACCACCGCACAAGGGCTTGCTGCCACCAACACGGTCGCAGCCTTGTAAAGCGCCTCTTGCGGCGCATGGCCCAGCAGCCAGAACCCGGCATAGGCCAGGCACGCCCCCAGCAGCACCAGCACCGTGTAGCGCTGGCCGAACCATTCGGAGAACCGCTCCGAGGGCGCGCGGGCGGCTTGTGCCTCTGTCACCAGCGCCACCATGCGGGCCACAGTGCTCTCAGAGGCGCTGCGCGTCACCCGCACCTCCAGCACGCCGTTCAGGTTCACCACGGCCTCGAACACAGGCTCGTCGGGGCCACGATGCACCGGCATCGATTCGCCGGTGAGTGTAGAGAGGTCCATCGAGGCTTCGCCGCGCTCGATCACCCCATCCACCGGCACCCGCGCGCCGGGCCGCACGATCACCAGATCGCCGGGCTTTAATTGGACTGAGGGCACCTCGGTCACGTCATCGCCGGTTTTCAGCAGCGCCGTATCGGGGCGCAGCGCCATCAGCGCCTCCACCGCGCGGCGGGCGCGGCCCATGGCGCGATGCTCCAGCGCCTCGGACAAGGCGAACAGTGTCAGCAGCACCGCCCCTTCCAGCGCCGAACCAACCGGTGCTGCCGCCAGCGCGGCAAGTGCCATCAGCAGGTCGATATCCAGCCGTCGATGATGCCACAGTTCAGACAGCGCGCTGATCAGTGTGGGCAGCCCCCCGGCGAGATAGACCGTGATCAGTCCGACAAGCCCCCAAGGGCCAGGGATCAAAAAGCTGTCCAGCAGCGCCGCCAGCATCCCGGCCAAGGTCAGGCCGGTCAGGAGCGTCTCCAGGTGTCCTTCGGGCTGGCTGTGGTCATGTGCCATGGCGTGCCTCGCTTTCGCGATCAGCTTAGGCCGTCAGTTGGCCCTTGGCAAAGCCAGTGATCCGGGTCGCGACGATCTGCCCCTCTGGCATGTCACGATCAAAGGCCACTTCGGTGAATTGCGCGGTGCGGCCCAGGCGCGGGCCTTCCAGCAGAATCGCATGATCGCGCCCGACCTGCGCAGCCAGATGTGCAGTCAGCGCAGCCTCCCCCGCCGCGCGCAGACGGGCGGCGCGGTCTTTGATTGCCGGGCCCTTCACCTGCGGCATCCGCGCGGCCGGCGTGCCTTTGCGGGGGCTGAAGGGGAAGACATGCAGGAAAGTCAGGCCGCAATCCTGCACCAGTTTCAGGCTGTTGGCGAACATCTCCTCCGTTTCCGTCGGGAAACCGGCGATGATGTCGGCACCAAAGACGATCTCGGGGCGCAGGCGGCGCGCTTCTTCACAAAAGCGGATCGCGTCGTCACGCAGATGGCGGCGCTTCATCCGTTTCAGGATCATGTCATCGCCTGCTTGCAGCGACAGGTGCAGATGCGGCATCAGGCGCGGTTCGGTCGCGATGGCCTGCATCAGCGCCTCGTCCGCCTCGATACTGTCGATGCTGGAAATGCGCAGCCGCGCCAGATCGGGCACCAGCCGCAAGATCCGCATCACCAGATCGCCCAGGCGTGGCGTGGCGGGCAGATCGGCCCCCCAGGAGGTGAGGTCAACCCCTGTCAGCACCACCTCGTTGAAGCCCTTGTCCACCAGCCGCTTGATCTGCTCCACCACCACCCCGGCAGGAACCGAGCGCGAATTACCCCGGCCAAAGGGGATGATGCAGAAAGTGCAGCGATGGTCGCAGCCATTTTGCACCTGCACATAAGCGCGATGGCGGCCAAAGCCGTCGATCAGATGGCCCGCCGTTTCCTTGACCGACATGATGTCATCGACCTGCACCTTTTCGGTGCTGCCGATCAGATCGGGCACGCGCAGCCCGGCCCAGGTCTCAGCCTGCATCTTTTCGGTATTGCCGACCACCCGCGTCACCTCGGGCATGGCGGCAAAAGTTTCGGGTTCGGTCTGCGCGGCGCAGCCGGTCACAATCACCGGGGCACCGGGGTTTTCGCGGGCGAGGCGGCGGATCTCCTGCTTGGCCTTGCGGACAGCCTCGGCCGTCACAGCGCAGGTGTTTACCACCACGGCATTGGAGCCCCCCGCCGCTGCCGCCAATTCCTGCATCGCCTCGGTCTCATAGGCGTTCAGGCGGCAGCCAAGGGTAGAGAAGACCGGGGCGCTCACAGCAGCCCCTCCAGAAAGGCGGGGGAGAGCACGCCGTCAAACACCCGCGCTACCGGGCCGGCCATCCAGACGCCATCCTCGCGCCAGTCGATCTCCAGCACGCCACCATCGAGATCGAGCGTCACACGCTTGCCAGTCAGCCCGCGCAGATGCGCCGCGACCGCCGTGGCGCAGGCCCCCGAACCACAGGCCAGCGTGATACCCGCGCCACGCTCCCACACCCGCATGCGCAGGCGGTCGGGGCCGGTGAGGCTGGCGAATTCCACATTGGTGCGCTCTGGGAACAGCGGGTCGGTTTCGATCCGCCGCCCGTCTTGCGCCACATCCACCGCCTCGGCATCGGGCACGAAGAACACGCAATGCGGATTGCCCATGCCCACTGCCACCGGATCGCCGGGCAGCGGCAGGTGATCGGTGTCAACGGCATGCGACAGCGGCACCTCTCGCCAGTCGCGTTGCGGCTGGCCCATGTTCACGCTTACCCGGCCATCCGCCAGTCGCACCGCCTGCAGATCGCCGCGCTGCGTAACCAGATGCACCGCCTCGCGGCCCAGTTGCCCCATCATGTAATCCGACACGCAGCGCGTGGCATTGCCGCAAGCGCCCGCCCGGCTGCCATCGCTGTTCCAGAAATCCAGCGCAAAATCAGCCACATCGTTGTCGCGAATCTCGGCCAGCTGATCAAAGCCCACGCCGCGATTGCGATCACCGAGGGCGCGCGCGAGGGCAGGGGTGACCACCGCCCCGCGCCCGCGCGAGTCGATCACCACGAAATCATTGCCCGCCCCGTGCATCTTCATGAACGGCAGGCCAAGGGAAGCTGGCTGTGTCATGCGGGCCTTTTACTGCGGCTGCAAAGATTCTGCCAGTGTGGTGCAAATTTCTGTTTTTCTGCCCTTGACCCCCCCCGTCGAGTTCCGTAGATACCCGCTCACAGAAAGTGGGCCGGTAGCTCAGTTGGTAGAGCAGCTGACTCTTAATCAGCGGGTCACAGGTTCGAATCCTGTCCGGCTCACCACTTTCTGAAAATCCCCTTAAAAATCAATCGGTTGCAGCGTGGTTTACAGCCATAACCTGCCGCCGCCTGTCCTGCTCCTCGACATAGTGGGCTATCTCTGACAGCGAGTGGTGGCCGGTCCATGCCCCGATTTGCAGCGTGTTTGCCCCGACCGAGGTGGCACTGGCCTTGCGCGCGGATGCGACTCTGGCGGAGGCGCGGGCGAGTTTACTGCGATAGGTGGCGGCCGCGCTACCATTCTGGCTGGCTTGTGCGGTGAGAGCGGACAGGGTGATCTGCCCGCATCGATCTGGGGCCTACGAGGGCAGTCACCGCCTCAGCGTCCAGACGCGACAATAGTATCCCCGAGGCGGCGCGCGATCAACGGCGTGCCGTGCCCCTCACCAACAAGGCTGCGCTGTCGTTGCGCATGGATGCGAAGAGCACAGAAGCGCGGACGGTTCGAGGCGTTTTTTTTGGGGGGGCACCAAGACCTACATCAATAATCCAAGTGGAACTTGGATCTTCGATCCCGGCAGGGCATAAGCCATATATAAACACGCGCCCGATAAAGTCAATCCTCGCACTTGTCAACAGTCCTGATGACCTGCCCCCCGGTCATCCCTCGTTCATAACGAGAGTCCTTGGAGTTGATATTTGTCGGTTTCGGGTTGGGCAAGCGCGCCGGGCGTGGAGCCCTCAGCTTGCTCAAGCGCCCGGCGCGCGTCGATCGGGGTCTGATTACCCAGCAATGAATGCGGCCTGACGTTGTTGTCGTCGTAGCGCCAGAGGGCCAGCTTG
>CALKAA010000053.1 GCA_937983495.1 uncultured Gemmobacter sp.
GCGCATGATTTCAACAACCTGCTGACAGCCATTTCGGGCCATTGCGACCTTCTGCTGTTGCGACATGATCCTTCCGATCCCGAATACGCCGATCTCGTGCAAATCCATCAGAATGCGAATCGCGCTGCCAGCCTGGTGGGGCAATTGCTGGCATTCTCGCGCAAACAGACCTTGAAGCCGGATCGGCTGGACCTGCAGGAGGTGCTGTCAGACCTGACACATCTGCTCAATCGTCTGGTTGGGGAAAGGATCAACCTGCGCCTGGCACATGCACCTGACTTGGGACATATTCGTGCGGACAAACGGCAGTTGGAACAGGTCATCATGAATCTGGTGGTCAATGCCAGAGACGCCATGCCGGAGGGAGGGACCATCCGCATCGAAACCGAAGCCGTCACTCTGGAGCAGGAGATGCGGCGGGACCGTGCTGTGGTTCCCATGGGTCAATATGCCGTGATTCGGGTGGTTGACAGCGGCCATGGCATCCCTGCGGATCGGCTTCAGAAGGTCTTTGAACCGTTTTTCACGACAAAACGCGTCGGAGAGGGCACAGGGCTTGGCCTCTCGACGGCTTATGGCATCGTCAAGCAGTCGGGCGGCTTCATCTTCATCGACAGCCAGGTTGGGCTTGGAACGGTGTTCCACCTCTACTTTCCGATCAACGAAAGTCTTGACGGCAGCGAGAGTGTCCCTCGTGGCACCACATTGCCCCGTCCCGCAATGCGGAAATCCGAAGGCGGTGTTGTTCTGCTTGTGGAAGACGAGGCACCTGTGCGAGCCTTCGCGTCGCGCGCCTTGCGCCTGCGCGGCTTTACGGTTTTGGAAGCAGATAGCGCAGAAGCCGCATTGGAAACCCTTGAGGATCCCGGTCTCGACATTGACCTGTTCGTGACAGACGTTGTGATGCCGGGCATGGACGGGCCCAGTTGGGTGAAAAAAGCGCTCGAAACACGGCCCAATGTGCGCACGATTTTCGTGTCCGGCTATGCGGAGGACTGCCTCTCGGAAAATCAGTCACGGGTGCCGAATTCGGTGTTCCTGCCCAAACCCTTCTCTCTCACGGCCCTTACCGACGCCGTACAGGACCAACTGAGTTGAGGTTTTCATCGTTCCGCTGCGCAGAGCTTTTCATAAAGCTGGAAGTCAGATGAAGCCACCTTGCGCAGCAGCTTTTCAGTCGCGGGGTCCAGATCAAGGGGAGCTTGTGGTGAAACATTCAGACGTGGCAAGGTGATCTCGCAATCAAGCCGGTCCTCCAGAAAGGCGATCAGGCTATCAATCCGCTCATATCGGAAAAGATGATCAAGGCCTTTCTCCCCGGTTTTATCTGCCTTTGGCATCAGGAACTGCGCTTGTGAACCGACCGCAACGGCAGGGGGCGGGTCGTCTGAGCAATAGGCCCTGACAAAAGCATCGAAGCTCATGCCCGCAGTACTCTTGCGCTCGTCCCCCATATCCTCACGCTGCCGATAGCGATACCAGCTCCCCAGCCAATCCAAAGGCTCGCGCATCGTCGCAATGACGGTAAACGGCTTGCCCGCAACGCTTTCCAACCAGGGCCCCATGAAGCGATGATACTTGCGCACTGAGGCGTGCTTCAACTGTGGAGGCCGCTGGATCACCACATGCGCCATTGATTCGAGCGCCGCTTCAATCGCGGTGGTTCCCGTCTTTGGAGTGGCCAGCATGGTTAGCCGCTGATGCCAGAATACGAGCATTTTTGTCTCTTTTTTTCTGCTTCAGGAGAGATCGCCGCAAAAAAGCAGGCGCTCCCCCTTCGTGTAAACTATCCTTTAACCCTTCCATGAAAAAGCTGAATTTGTGCAAAAAGCTGTTGATATGTTCCCGGTTTGATCCCATAAACACATGAACAGAAACCGAACATCCGTGCGTCGCGCTGCATTGCTCCCGCGACCGGGCTATGGGATAAGGACGGATACAGATGGCCTCGGCAACTCTCTTCGACCTGAACGGAAAGCGCGACATGGACAAGACGAAAGCGCTGGAAAGCGCGCTGGCACAGATCGAACGGCAGTTCGGTAAAGGTTCGATCATGAAACTGGGGGAAAACAACCCGGTGATGGAGATCGAGGCTACCTCGACCGGCTCGCTGGGATTGGATATCGCGCTTGGAATCGGCGGTCTGCCGAAAGGGCGTATCGTGGAGATCTACGGGCCGGAAAGCTCTGGCAAGACCACTCTGACCCTGCATGTGGTGGCTGAGGAGCAGAAGAAGGGCGGCGTATGCGCCTTTGTCGATGCCGAACACGCGCTGGACCCGCAATATGCCAAGAAACTCGGCGTCAATCTGGACGAGTTGCTGATCAGCCAGCCCGATACCGGCGAACAGGCCCTGGAGATCGTGGACACGCTGGTGCGATCGGGCGCGGTGAGCCTGATCGTGGTCGACTCGGTCGCGGCACTGACCCCCAAGGCCGAGATTGAAGGCGATATGGGCGATGCGACGGTCGGCGCGCAGGCACGTCTGATGAGCCAGGCCATGCGCAAGCTGACCGCGAGCATCGGCCGCAGCAACTGCATGGTCATCTTCATCAACCAGATCCGCATGAAGATCGGCGTCATGTTTGGCAGCCCCGAAACCACCACGGGCGGCAATGCGCTGAAATTCTACGCCTCGGTGCGCCTGGACATTCGCCGCATCGGCTCGATCAAGGATCGTGACGAGGTTGTGGGCAACACAACCCGCGTGAAGGTGGTGAAGAACAAGGTGGCACCGCCCTTCAAACAGGTGGAATTCGACATCATGTATGGCGAAGGGATCTCCAAAACCGGGGAACTGGTCGATATCGGGGTCAAGGCTGGCGTGGTCGAGAAATCCGGCAGCTGGTATTCCTATGGCGACGAGCGGATCGGACAGGGGCGTGAAAACGCCAAGAGCTTCCTCAAGGCCAATCCCGGCGTGGCGCTGGAGATCGAAGACAAGATCCGCGCCGCCAATGGCCTGGACTTCCATATGGCCGAGGGTGCCAGTGAGGACGATGTCGTCGACATGTGATCAGCTTTGCGACGAAAGCTGCCACAAGCCGTGGAAATCAGGGCGCTTTCGAGCGCCCTTTTTCATGGCCGCGCGCCTTGCAATGATGGACAGTGCCCGCCTACGCCGCTAAACCGGGCGGCAACGCATCCGCCTTTGGCACAGGAGCCACCCTTCCATGCCGTCATTGAACGACATCCGGTCTACCTATCTCGATTTCTTCAAGCGCAACGGGCATACCGTGGTTGATAGCAGCCCGCTGGTGCCACGCAATGACCCGACACTGATGTTTACCAACTCGGGCATGGTTCAGTTCAAGAACTGCTTCACCGGAGTTGAAAAACGCGATTATGTGCGCGCGACCACCGCGCAGAAATGCGTGCGCGCCGGCGGCAAGCACAATGACCTCGACAATGTCGGCTACACCGCGCGCCACCTGACGTTCTTCGAGATGCTCGGCAATTTTTCGTTCGGTGATTATTTCAAAGAGCAGGCGATCGAGTCTGCCTGGACGCTGGTGACGAAAGATTTTGGCCTGCCAAAGGAAAAGCTGGTCGTCACTGTCTATCATGACGACGACGAAGCGGCGGGGCTCTGGAAAAAGATCGCCGGGCTCAGCGAAGACAAAATCATCCGCATCGCCACCAGCGACAATTT
>CALKAA010000054.1 GCA_937983495.1 uncultured Gemmobacter sp.
GTAGTCGATTCCCGCCGCCTGATGGTCGCTCTCGAGCCGCCGCAACATGTTGAGTCATGCATAGCCCATTGCTTGACGTCGGCTGCGGTCATATCTCTTGACCAATCGAGGGAGTGCCATGCCGTTTCAACCGGTTCATCAGGAAAGACTGTCGCAGGGGGTGGTTCGCCAGATCGAGCTGCTGATCCTGCGCGGCCTGCTGCGCCCGGGCGAGCGCCTTCCGGCCGAGCGTGAACTGGCCGAGCGCATGGGCGTGAGCCGTCCGTCCCTGCGCGAAGCCATCGCCGATCTGCAGGCGCGGGGGCTGGTGGTCAGCCGCGCGGGCTCGGGCGTGTTCGTGGCCGACATGCTGGGCTCGGCCTTTTCCGGCGCGCTGACCCAGCTCTTCGCCAGCCATGACGAGGCGGTGTTCGATTACGTGAGCTTCCGCCGCGATCTGGAGGGCATGGCCGCCGACCGCGCGGCGCGCTTCGGCTCCGAGACGGACCTCAAGGTCATCGACACGGTGTTCCGCAAGATGGAGGCAGCGCATCAGAAGCGCAATCCGGCGGACGAGGCCGAACTCGACGCGGAATTCCATCTGGCGATCATCGAGGCCAGCCACAACATCATCATGCTGCACATGATGCGGGCCATGTTCGACCTGTTGAAGGCCGGGGTCTTCTACAACCGCCAGCAGATGTTCCGGCAGCGCACGACGCGCGATATGCTGCTGGAACAGCACCGGGCGATCAACGATTCCATCCAGATGCGCGATCCCGCCGCCGCACGGGCTGCGGCCGAGCATCATATGAGCTATGTGGAGCAAACGCTGAGCGACCTGCGCAAGGCGGATCGCAACGAAGATGTCGCGCGGCTCAGGTATCAGCACGAGCTGGCGCGGGACTGAAAGGACAGAAGATGGCAGATTACAGCAAATCGGGCGGGCGCAGCGGCGCCGGCAAGCAACCGCGCAACAAGACCGTTGACGAGCATCCCAAGGGCAAGCTGGGCGGCGGGTCCGACAAGGCGGCGCTCCTGGAGCGGATGAAGAAGGCGGCGGAGAAGGCGAAGAAAGACGCGTGACGCGCGCGGGCACACTGGGCCTGATCCTTGGGGTCTTTGTGACGAGTGCGGCGCCTGCGGGGGCGCTGGCTCTCGACACACAATGTCCTGCGGTCTGGGAGGACGTGATCGACTCCGTGCGTGAGGCAATTCGGGGTGTCGATCTGTCGACACCGCTCGTTTTCAGCGATCTGGAAGGGCGGGCCTATAACTGCCTGAACTACGGTGTGCCTTTTCAATGGCTGTATTCGGCAGGCATCACGCACCGTGATATCGTTGACATCATTGGCGGTTCTGCCGATCCTGAACTTGGGCCAGGCCATTGGCCGCCGGGTACGTGTTCGATTGCACGACACGGCAACCTCTGGTTCATAGGCTTGCCACGAGATCCCAGATTCTATGTCAACGGGCGCTGTCTGCAAGTGATTCTCAATAGCGTGAGCCACAGCAGTGTTCTTCTTCCGTCGCCCACGCGATAGCGGCAGAGCTAGCCGAGTCTCGGTCACTTCGACGTGCGCCCGCAGGCGTCCAGCGCCTCGAACCGGTGGCCGCCGACAATCGCGTGCGGGTCGGCGGCAAAATACGCGCGGAAGCTGGGCGTGATTCCCACCCGTCCCGACCCGTCCCCGGTGCATGCTGCCAGATACAACACCTCCTCGGCGGGCCAGCCGTTGATGGCGGCGAAATCCAGCGCGTCGATCGCCGTGTAGTACGCGGCCAAGGCGGCGGTACGGCGCCGATGGCGGGCGTCTTGGCGCCTTTCGGTCTTGACCGTACCGTGCCGGCGCTAAATCATCAAAAAAAAGCCCCCGGCCGAAGCCGGGGGGAAAGTGGCACCCCGTCTGGCGACAGGGTGCTGGCGGTAAACAGATGCGCGTCAGTCGCGGCCGATTTCGGACCGGATCTGCTGACGCAGGATGTCGATGGGGATCAGCTGGCCGTCCCGCTTGAACTGCCAGTAGGTCCAGCCATTGCAGGAGGGCGCGCCTTCGAGCGCGGCCCCGACCTGATGGATCGAGCCGCGGTGCGTTTCGGACACCAGCGACCCGTCGGCCCGCACCTTCGCCGGCTTTCCGCGCGGCGACAGCAGGACCTCGCCCGGCCTGAGCAACCCGCGTTCCACGAGCTGGCCGAAGGGAACGCGCGGTTCGGCGCGTTTCGAGGAGGTGGTTTCCAGCGCCGAGGCATCGAGGGCCCGCACCCGCGCCAGCCGCGCCGTGGCGGCCTTGCGGTAGCTTTCCTCGCGCTCGATGCCGATGAAATGGCGGCCCAGCATCTTGGCCACGGCGCCGGTGGTCCCGGTGCCGAAGAACGGATCCAGCACCACGTCGCCGGGGTTGGTCGAGCCGATCAGCACCCGGTGCAGCAGGCTTTCCGGCTTCTGCGTCGGATGCGCCTTGTCGCCGTTTTCGTCCTTCAGGCGCTCATGCCCGGTGCAGATCGGCAGCACCCAGTCCGAGCGCATCTGGATGCCCTCGTTCAGGGCTTTCAGCGCCTCGTAATTGAAGGTGTATTTGGACGCCTCGGCCTTGGAGGCCCAGATCATCGTCTCATGCGCATTGGTCAGCCGCTTGCCCTTGAAGTTGGGCATCGGGTTCGACTTGCGCCAGATCACGTCGTTCAGCACCCAGAACCCGGCATCCTGCAGGGCCGCACCGACCCGGAAGATGTTGTGATAGCTGCCGATCACCCAGATCGCGCCATCGGGTTTCAGCAACCGGCGCGCGGCTTTCAGCCAGGCGCGGGTAAAGGCGTCATACGCGGCGAAACTGGCGAACTGGTCCCAGTGATCCGTCACGGCATCGACGGCGGAATTGTCCGGCCGATGCAGGGCGCCCTTCAGCTGAAGGTTATAGGGCGGGTCTGCAAAGATCAGATCAACACTGCCCTCGGGCAGGCTGTTCATGATCTCGATGCAATCGCCCGCAAGAATTTGGTCGAGCGGTAGCTTTTCAGCCACCGGCGCCCGGGTCTTCGTTGCCATCACTGCCTCATTCGGGCGCCATCTTTTTGTGCAGCGCTCCGTTGAGACCCAAGATGATTCAAGACGGGCTCCCCGTCAATTCCTTTTTGAATCAGGTGTTTATTTTGCGTTCTTAACACAACATCTTGCGGACGGGGCCGAAGCTGCGGCGATGATGTGGGGTGACCCCCTGTTGCTGAAGTGCAACGCGGTGTTGGGCCGATGGGTAGCCCATGTTTTTTTCCCAACCATATCCGGGGTTTGCGAGCGCAAGTTCACGCATGATCGCATCCCGCTCGACCTTGGCCAGGATCGAGGCGGCGGCGATGGACAGGCTGATCGCATCGCCCTTCACCACCGTTTGCGCCGGGATCATCAGCCCCTTGGGCAGGCGGTTGCCGTCGATGAGCGCATGCTGGGCGGCGGGGTTCAGCGCGGCCAGCGCCCGGCGCATCGCCAGATGGCTGGCTTCCAGGATATTGAGCGCATCGATCTCCTCGACGCTGGCATGGGCCACGGCGAAGGCCAGGGCGCTGTCGCGGATCTCCTGCGCCAGCCGGTCACGGGCGCGTTCCGTCAGGCGCTTGCTGTCGTCGATGCCCAGGGGCAGGCGGGCGGGGTCCAGGATCACGGCGAACCGCTGTT
>CALKAA010000055.1 GCA_937983495.1 uncultured Gemmobacter sp.
CAGCGTCGCGGCCACGGGCGCGGGCCAGACAAAGGGCCAATAGGTCGTTGACAGCGCCAGCCGCAGCTTGTGGCCGGGGGCAAGGCGATAGCCGGTTTCATCAAGGTCCAGCGTCACGGTGAACTCCTCGCCCACCGGCACCGGGGTCGGGTGTTCCATGCTGGCCCGGTGCCGCAGGTTCAGCATGCCGTGGGTGATGCGGGTAGAGCTGCCATCGGGGGCCACATCGCAGAGCCGGGCAATCAGATGGGCAAAAGGCTGGTCGCAAGTCAGCGTCAGCGTGAGGCGCGGCCGCCCCAGCAGATCACCCGGCGCATCCAGATCAAGGCAAACCGACAGCGCATCCTCGCCGCGCTGATCGCCGGGCAGCTCAGCATTCATCCCCATCGGGAAATATTCGCCCGCATGCAGGCCCAGATGCTGCGGCGTGCAAACCTGCCGCCCGGCCAGCGCCGCGAGGTCATGGGTTTCAAGGCTCAGCCGGTCGCTGCGCGGCCAGTCGGGCTCTGCCACCCAATGCCCTTTGCGGTGGGCGGGCGCGGCGGAGACCGGCTGCGAATGCAGCATATAGGCCCGGTAGCGCGGCCCTTCCGCCACGCCATTCGGGATGCCTTTCAGCCAGCAATCCCACCAGCGGATCGCCTCTTGCAGGAAGCCGATCTGCGGCCCCGGCACCGCCGTATGGGGGTATTGATGGACCCAGGGCCCCATCAGCCCCTGCCCGACGCCGGGATGATGCCTCATCACCGCGCCAAGGGTGTTGAGGTAATTATCCGCCCAGCCCCCGATATTCAGCACCGGAATCGTCATTCGCGCCCAATCCTCGCAGATCGAGCCATGTTTCCAGTAGGCATCCCGCGCCTGATGCCGCGCCCAGATCGGGGCCAGGAAGGGCTGCGCCTCCAGCCGCTTCTGCCAATCCGCCCGCCAATCGGGGCGCAAGGCCGGGTCGGCAGGGCGCGAGCTGAACGACAGCATCACCGCCCCCCAGCCCAGATTCTCGCCCAACAGGCAGCCGCCCTTGAAGTGGATGTCATCGGCAAAACGGTCGGAGGTGGAGCAGACCGACAGCACCGCCTTCAGCGCCGGATGGCCGTTGAACGCCGCTTGCAGGCAGTTGAAGCCGCCCCAGCTTTTCCCCATCATCCCCACCGCGCCGCTGCACCAAGGCTGCGCCGCCAGCCAGCCGATCACAGCCAGCGCATCGTCCATTTCCTGCTGGCTGTATTCGTCCAGCATCAGGCCCTCGCTGTCACCATTGCCGCGAATGTCCACCCGCACACAGGCATAGCCATGCCCCGCCACATAGGGGTGCATCAGCTCGTCGCGCGGCACGGTGCCGTCGCGTTTGCGGTAGGGGATATATTCCAACACCGCCGGAACCGGCTGCGCCTCGGCAGTTTCCGGCAGCCAGAGGCGGGCCGAAAGCGTGATGCCATCGGGCATCGGAATGCGCAGGTCTTCGATTTCGCGGATCTTGTGGGGAAATTCGATGCGGATCGTGGTCATATGGGCCTCCGGTTGCACAGTCAGGCTAAGCGCTTGCTCCCGCCCGGCATGCGACCCAGCGACACCGGATGCCGCAATCAGGCAAGTTCAGCACGAAGCCAGTCGAACAGCGCCCGATGGGCCGGGGTTTCCGGCCCCGGTGCCTCGATCCAATAGCCCGTGCCTTCGGTGGTGATCTCCTCGCCCAGCGAGACCAGCGCGCCAGAGGCCAGATGCGGGTCGATCAGCGGGCGCCAGCCAAGAGCCACGCCCTGCCCCGCCAGCACCGCCTGCACCACGAATTCGTAGGTGTTCAGGCCCAATTCACCGTTGCGGCGCGGCCGCGTCAGACCGTGGCGAGCAAACCACCCGGCCCAGGTCAGCCAGCGCGCATCCGAGGGCGCGTCGATATGCAGAAGCTGCACCTGTGCCAACGCCTCGGGGCGGCTGTCGGCGGCAAAGCCCGGCACGCAGACCGGCACCACCCGCTCGGGCATCCACAGCCACCCCTGCAAATCGCCATTGCGGGCAAAGCGGATCGCCACCTCGCCGGGGCGCGGGCTGCGGCTGTCTTGCGCGGCGGTGATCTGCACTTCGATCTGCGGATGGGCGGCACGAAACGCCCCCAGGCGGGGCATCAGCCACAGACCCGCAAAGCCGAAATCGGTGAGAATGCGCAAGGCGGGTGCCCGCGCCATGGCCTGCGCCTCGGCCAGGGCTGCGTCGATCTGAGCCAGCGCGGGCAAAAGTCCGCGCAGCAGCACTTCCCCCGCCGGGGTGGGCTGGCAACCACCGCGATGGCGAGTGAACAGCGCCGCGCCCAGATGTTCTTCGGCCCGGCGCAGTTGATAGCTGATCGCAGGCTGGCTGAGGCCAAGCGCGGCCCCGGCGCGCGTCAGCGTGCCCGCTTTCGCCACCGCCTCGATCACCCGCAGGGCTGCTGGGTCCAATTGCATAAACCACCTTTATGCAAAATATCGAAATTCCGCCCCTTTTCATCGCATAGCATATGGGTTTTGAATAGACCCAAGATTGAAAGGCCCATCAGATGACCCAAAAACCCAACATCCTGATCCTGATGGTGGACCAGTTCACCGGCACGCTGTTTCCCGATGGCCCGGCCGATTGGCTCCATGCGCCAAACCTCAAGAAATTGGCGGCGCGCTCGGTGCGTTTTGCCAATGCCTATACCGCCTCGCCGCTTTGCGCTCCGGCGCGGGCCAGCTTCATGTCTGGCCAATTGCCGCGCCGCACGCGGGTTTACGACAATGCCGCCGAGTTCACCTCCGACATCCCGACCTTCGCCCACCACCTGCGCCGTGCCGGCTATCAAACCGCACTGTCGGGCAAGATGCACTTCGTCGGCCCCGATCAGTTGCACGGGTTTGAACAGCGCCTGACGACCGACATCTACCCTGCCGATTTCGGCTGGACGCCAGATTACCGCAAGCCGGGCGAGCGGATCGACTGGTGGTATCACAACCTTGGCAGCGTGACCGGTGCCGGAGTGGCCGAGATCACCAACCAGCTGGAATATGACGACGACGTGTGTTTCCAGTCGGTGCAGAAAATCTATGATCTCTCGCGCGGCATGGATGCCCGGCCATGGGCCTTGTGCGCCAGCTTCACCCATCCGCATGACCCCTTTGTGGCGCGGCGCAAATATTGGGATCTTTACGAGGATTGCGCCCATCTGGATGCGCCCGAGGCCATCCCCTACGAAGACATGGACCCCCATTCGCAACGCCTGATGGATGCCTGCGACTGGCGCGGGCTGGAGGTGACGCCAGACCATATTCGCCGCGCGCGGCAGGGCTATTTCGCCAATATCTCTTACGTCGATGACAAGATCGGCGAAATTCTGGCCGCCTTGGAGGCCACCCGGCAAGAGGCGATCATCTTCTTTGTCTCCGACCATGGCGAGATGCTGGGGCGGCGCGGGCTGTGGTTTAAGATGAACTTCTTTGAAGGCTCGGCCCGGGTGCCTTTGATGATGGCGGCGCCGGGGCTGGAACCCGGCCTGATCGAAACCCCGGTTTGCACCATCGACGTGACGCCGACGCTGTGTGACCTCGCGGGCATTTCCATGGATGAGGTGATGCCCTGGACCGATGGCGAAAGCCTTGTGCCGCTGGCCAGGGGCTTTGACCGCACTTCGCCCGTCGCTATGGAATATGCCGCCGAAGGCAGCATCACCCCCTTGGTCGCGCTGCGGCAAGGCCGGTGGAAATACACCCGCTGCTTGGCCGACCCGGAGCAGTTGTTCGATCTGGTGATGGACCCGGAAGAACGCACAAATCTTGCAGCCGATCCGGCCCATGCAGAAACGCTGGCGCATTTCCGCGCCATGGCCGATGCCCGCTGGGATCTGCCGCGCTTTGATGCCGAGGTGCGCGAGAGTCAGGCACGCCGCTGGGTCGTGTATGAGGCGCTGCGGAATGGCAGCTATTTCCCTTGGGACTACCAGCCGCTGCGCGCCGCATCCGAGCGGTATATGCGCAACCACATGGACCTGAACGTGTTGGAAGAAAACAAGCGTTTCCCGCGCGGCGAGTGAACGCGCCTACACTATATATATAAGCGCCTCCGCGAATGGCTTTCGCGCGGGTCATTGGCCCATGTGGCACTGGCAGAGATTGACCCCGCCCCCCTGCCCGGCTATCGCCAAAGTCAGACCAGACAGGAGCCGCCCAGATGCCCACCTATTCCGCCCTGACCACCCTGATGGGGGAAGATGCCGCCGAAGCACTTGGCGAGGCCATCGAAAAGCTGGACCCTGCGCCGGTGGGCGTGGGTGTGTTTGAAATCGAGGACGATTCCGGTCTTTGGGAAGTGGGGGCCTATTTCACCGAAAAGCCCAATGAGGTGATGCTGGAGGTGTTGGCTCTGGCCTTCGAGGCCAAGCCTTTTGCCCTGTCCGAACTGCCCGAAATCGACTGGGTGGCTCATGTGCGCCGGGAACTGGCCCCGGTGGAGGCCGGGCGCTTCTTCGTTTACGGCAGCCATGATGCCGACAAGGTTCCGGCGGACAAAATCGCCCTGCAAATCGAAGCAACGGTTGCCTTTGGCACCGGCCATCACGGCACCACACTGGGCTGCCTGCGCGCCTTTGACAGGTTGATCGAAGCCGGTTTCGCCCCGGCGAAAGTGGCCGATATTGGCTGCGGCACCGCCGTTCTGGCGCTGGCCGCCGCTGCCGTGCTGCCCGAGGCCCTCATCATTGCCTCCGACATCGACCGCGTGGCGGTGGATGTGGCCGAAGCCAATGTGGCGATCAACGGGTTGGACGGACGGCTGGAATGCCTGGAGGCGGCGGGCTTTGCCCATCCGCGTCTGGCCGAGGCCGCGCCCTATGATCTGGTGTTCGCCAATATCCTGAAAGGCCCGCTGATCGAGTTGGCCCCGCCGATGGCTGCTCATGTGGCCAAGGGGGGCCTGGTGATCCTGTCGGGTCTGCTGGTGGTGCAGGCTGAGGCCGTGACGGCTGCCTATGTCGAGGCAGGTTTCCACCTGAAGGCCCGCGAAGACCTGGGCGAATGGTCGGCACTCGTCATGGAACGGCTGTAAAAAAGACCCAATCTCGCCGGATTGCCCAATTATCGCCACAATTTGGCCCGATAACCGTCTCATGGTGGGGGCCGTATCGAGGAGTTTGGGTATGGCCGATCAAGATTTTACCGAGTTTTATGCCCGCGTCGCCCGGATCGAAAAGGCACGCGCAAAAGGATATGGATTTGAAGCCGACGGCACTTTGGGCCGCTCGCACTATCACAAACCGACCCGCCGGAAGCGCCGCTTTTTGGCCCCGCTGTTCATGCTTGCACTCTGTTTTCTGACCCTCAAAGGCGTGCTGCACAGCCAGATCGGGGCAGAAACTTACGCCCAGCGTATTGGTCAGATGCGTCTGGCTGAAAGCGGGATGGAGCGGATCGCAGGCTTTCTGATGCAGGCCGATCCCGCAACGCAATGGATTTCGGCACAGGTCAAAGCGCATCTGCGCTGAAGATATCCTCTGGACCGATCATAACGCCCGCCGCAGCCCGGCGGGCGTTGTGCATTTGCCCCCCGACATGCGGTATCACCGCCCGTCCAAAAAGCCGAAAGGCCGCGAGCTTTGGGCTGCGGCCTTTGAACATCCGAGGAGGCACCGCCCCCTGTGGTCTTCTGATCAGAAGCGGCTCTGGGCGCCGATCGCGTCAATGTCGCCGCGGCACAGGCCGATATCGTCCAGCTCGCGGTCCGACAGCTTTTCCAGCGCAGCACGGGTCACACGCGCATCGTTCCAATCGGAAACGGCGGCGGCGATATTGCTGACAAACTGGATGAAGCGGTAAGTGGTGATGGCGCCGAAGGGCGCAGTACGGGTCGTCTCATAAGCGGCCATGGCGTTTGTCCTTGTTCGAAAACTGCTCAGTCCGAAGGCATTCGCGCCTTCGAGGGGATAAATAGTCGGGCAGATGAAAAACAACAACTCACGCCAAAGCATGTCGCACATGCAGAAAACGCATGGCTCAAGGCGCACAATTTCATAAGATTTTCACAATTTGGGGAGCGCTGCATCGCAGCACGTCGTCATTTGAATGCCGCATGTCGCATTCTGCAACTCGTCATAAAACGGTCACCGGGAATTGCAAGGACGAATTTGGCCTTGGCCGATGTTCGCGCTTTGTGCTAGCCTTTTGCAAAGAGTAAAAACGAGGCAGGCATGCGGGTTCTGGGAATTGATCCGGGGTTACGAAACCTTGGATGGGGAATCATTGATGTGGCCGGGCCGCGCCTGACCCATGTCGCCAATGGTATTTGCCACTCCACGCCCTCGGGGCAGGAGGGAGATCTGGCGCAGCGCCTGTGCGACCTTTACACCCAGTTGACCGAGGTTTTGCGGACCTATGCCCCCGATACGGCGGCGGTGGAGCATACATTTGTCAACAAGGATGCCGTCGCCACGTTGAAACTGGGGCAGGCGCGCGGCATTGCCTTGCTGGTTCCGGCGCAATTTGGCCTGACCGTAGGGGAATATGCACCAAATGCGGTGAAGAAAACGGTTGTCGGCGTCGGCCATGCTGCCAAAGTGCAGGTGGACCATATGGTCCGGCTGCATTTACCGGGTGTCAAGATCGCCGGCCCGGACGCGGCCGATGCGCTGGCCATCGCGATTTGCCACGCGCATCACTCTCAATCCAGCGGCCGCTTGCAGGCCGCCTTGCAAAGGGCAGCAGGATGATCGGCAAGATTTCCGGGCGGATCGACTGGCGCGGGCCGGATCATGTGCTGATCGACGTGCGCGGCGTGGGCTATATCGTTTATGTCTCCGACCGCACACTGGCCGCCCTGCCCGGCGTGGGCGAGGCCTGCGCGCTGTTCACCGAACTGGTGGTGCGCGAGGATCTGCTGCAACTCTTCGGCTTCCCCACCATGCTGGAAAAGGAATGGCACCGACTGCTGACCACGGTGCAGGGCGTCGGGGCCAAGGCCGCCATGGCCATTCTGGGCACGCTGGGGGCCGAAGGCGCAGCCCGCGCCATCACGCTGGGCGATGCCCGCGCCATTCAGGCCGCCCCTGGCATCGGCCCAAAGATCGCGCAGCGTGTGGTGCTGGAACTGAAGGCCAAGGCCCCGATGGTCATGGCCCAAGGTGCAGCCCTGCATGGCGAGGCTGCGCTGGATGAGGTGATCGAGGCCAGCCCCGCCGCTGCCACAAAACCCACCCGCAAGGCCCCGGCAAAGCCCGTGGTCGCCCGCGCAGCCTATAGCGCCGATGCGCTTTCGGCGCTGCTGAACCTGGGCTATGGCCAGTCGGACGCTGCGCAGGCTGTGGCACAGGTGGCGGGAGAAGCCCCCGAGGCCGACACGGCAGAACTCATCCGCCGCGCCCTCAAGTTGCTGATGCCAAAGGGCTGATTACTTGCGGAACTTGTCGAGGCTGACGATCTCGGCCTCGTGGGGCTTGGCGGGGGTTTCTTCCTCCGCCTCCTCCTCAAGCTCGTCCTCATCCTCATCATCCTCGGCATGAGTTTCAAACCGCAGGCCAAACTCCACCGAAGGGTCAACAAAGGTGCGCACTGCATCGAAGGGGATGACCAGCGGCTCGGGGTTGTTGCCGAAGTTCAGTGTGACCGAAAACCCGTCATCCGTCACCGTCAGGTTCTCGAACCAGTGCTGAATCACCACGGTCATTTCCTCGGGGTAGCGCGCGCGCAGCCAATCGGCGATGGCGACATCCGGGTGGGTGGTGTCGAAGGTGATGAAGAAGTGATGCGCCCCCGGCAACCCGTTCTGCGCCACATCCTCCAGCACCGACTGGATGAGGCCGCGCATGGCGCGATGCATCAGGTTGCCATAATCAATCGTGCGGGCCATGAAGCACCTCTTTCAATTCCCCTTCACCATAAGGTGCCGTGGGGCCGATGGAAAGAGGCTTTGCCATGGCGCAGATCACCGGGCAAAGCCTCCCGTTTTGTCAGTTGCTCAGAACCCGGTCGAGCGCCGCAATCAGCCGCCCCACCTCGACCTCGGTGGTGTAATGGGTGAAACTGAGCCGCAAGACGCCTTTCTCCCGGTCGATGCCAAGCGCCTCCAGCGGACGTACCGCATAGAAATCGCCGCCCCCCGCCATGATGCCATGGGCAGCGAGGGCCGTGGCAACCGGCAGCGCTTCACGATCCAGCGCCACGGCGACAGTCGGCGCGCGGTCAGCGGCCTTGCGCGGACCGATCAGCCGCAGATCATTGCGCGCCGCCAGATAATCCAGCAGCGGTTGCGCCAAGGCCATTTCCTGCCCGCGCATCAGATCATGAACGGCATTGTTGCGCTGCAACGGCGTGGCTTCCGCCCCGCCGAAATGGTGAACGTAAAGCGCATCGACATAATCGGCCATACCCGCACAGGCAGCCACCTGCGCATGATCCGGCCCGGCGGGGTTGAAGCGTTTATACAGCACATTGCCATTGAAGAAATGCGACTGATTGGGCAACGCCGCCCC
>CALKAA010000056.1 GCA_937983495.1 uncultured Gemmobacter sp.
ATCCCGCCCAGCAGGCCGCGCGCGGGCCGGGTTTCCACCAGCACGGCCCCATCGGGGCGCGTGGCGATCCAGATCAGGCCTTGCCGCGTGGGTTTGGCGGCTTTGGCGGCCTTGCGCGGGAATGTGGCGGCACCGCCCGCAGCATGACCCGCACAGGACGCCGCCCAAGGGCACAGCGCACAGGCCGGGTTGCGCGGGGTGCAGATGGTGGCCCCCAGATCCATGATCGCTTGCGCATAATCACCGGGCCGCTGCGCAGGGGTCAGGCGGGCGGCCTCGGCACTGATCAGCGGCTTTGCCGCCGGTAAGGGCGTCTCGATCCGCCGCAGGCGCGAGATCACGCGCTCCACATTGCCATCCACCACCGTAGCGGGCTGGTCAAAGGCAATCGCGGCCACAGCTGCGGCAGTATAGGGGCCAATGCCCGGCAAGGCGCGCAGGGCGGCCTCGGTGCCGGGAAATTGCCCGCCATGTTCCGCCACCACGGCACGCGCGCATTTCAACAGATTGCGGGCGCGGGCGTAATAGCCAAGGCCTGCCCATTCCGCCATCACCGCCGCATCCTCGGCCGCCGCCAGATCGGCCACGGTTGGCCACAAGTCGGTGAAGCGGCGAAAATAGGCCCGCACGGCGGCCACGGTGGTCTGTTGCAGCATGACCTCAGACAGCCAGACCCGATAGGGATCGGGCCGCGCGCCATCAGCCCGATCCGCCGGTGTTACGCGCCAAGGCATGACGCGGTGGTGGCGATCATACCATTCGAGAAGCTGGGCAGAGAGATCGGGCACGGGAATCCTTGGCGATGGCTGCCCAAGGATATAGCCCCGCGCCCGGGAAAGACCACCCTGCCCTCAGCCGCGCTTGCCGAAATCGGGCGGCAGGGCCGTTTCAAGGATATGGGCGTCGCCGCCGATCACCTGACTGGCCCGCCCCACGATCAGCGGATCGGGTGTACCGATCACCTCCCAATCCTTGTTCGGGTAATCGACCGATGCGAGGAAATGCCGCATGCAATTGAGACGCGCGCGTTTCTTGTCATTCGATTTCACGATGGTCCAGGGCGCGTCAGCCGTATCAGTATAGAAGAACATCGCCTCCTTGGCCTCGGTGTAATCATCCCATTTGTCGAGACTGGCTTTGTCGATCGGCGAGAGCTTCCACATTTTCAGCGGGTCGGTCTCGCGCGAGAGGAAGCGCTTGCGTTGTTCCTCGCGGGTGACCGAGAACCAGTATTTGTAAAGACGGATGCCCGAACGCACCAGCATCCGCTCCAGTTCCGGCACCTGGCGCATGAATTCCAGATATTCCGACGGGGTGCAGAAACCCATCACCCGCTCCACCCCGGCGCGGTTATACCAGCTACGGTCATAGAACACGATCTCGCCCGCCGTCGGCAGGTGCTGGATATAGCGCTGGAAGAACCACTCACCCTTCTCCTTGTCGGAGGGTTTGGTGAGCGCCACCACGCGCGCATAGCGCGGGTTCAGATGCTCCATGAAGCGCTTGATGGTGCCGCCCTTCCCTGCCGCATCGCGCCCTTCCATCAGGATCACGAATTTCTGGCCGGTTTCCTGCGCCCAGATCTGCACCTTGAGGAGTTCGGCCTGAAGCCGGGCTTTCTCGGCTTCATAGGGCGCGCGGCCCATCAGCCGGGCATAGGGATAGCGACCGGATTCGAAGGCCTGACGGATCGCGTCGGGCGAGGCGGTGGGAAACTTCTGTGGGCCGGGCGCGGTGAAGCCTTCGCCGTTCATTTCGGTTGCGGGCGTCTCAGTTGCGGGCGTCTCGGTTGCTGGCATCTCGGTGGGGAGCGTCTCGGTCTGGCCTTGGGGCGGCAGCGGGGTGGTGATGTCTTCCATACGGCGTCTCCTTTACTTGCACGCCGCAAGTATTTTCCGCCTCGACTGAATGGCCTTGATCCGCGTCAATTCGGCGCAGATTCAAAAAGCCTGTGACGCTTGGGTGACAGACAAAAACCCCCGGCTCTTGCGAGCCGGGGGCGGGGTGGTCACGATGTGGCCACCATGTTCACAGCTTGCCCGCGCTTTAGTGCCAAATACTGACACGGCTCCGCGGGGCGGCGCGCAG
>CALKAA010000057.1 GCA_937983495.1 uncultured Gemmobacter sp.
CGCGCTTTGTCTATGAGAGTTTCGAGGCCGCCCATGCCCGGATCGAGGCGAATGAGCGTGTGGCGGAAGAACGCTGGAACGCGCTGGAATATCGGCTGGGCCAGATCGAGGGCACGCTGGAGCGGCTGGAGAAGCGGCTTTGGCTGGGGGTCTATGGCGTGGCGGCCTTTCTGCTGGCGCAGGGGGCCGAGGCTTTGCTGAAGGCGGCGATGAAGTAGCGCCGCAAGACGTGGCAACCGGGGAAAACCATGGGAATTTACAACACATTCGGCGCGCCGGAACAGAAGTTCGTGGCGCTGGCCCCCGAGGCGGGCAGCGGGCTGACCGTGACGGAGGGCCATGTGATCGAGGGCTATGCCAGCCTGTTCGGCAAGCGCGATCAGGGCAATGACGTGGTGATGGCGGGGGCCTATGGGGCCTCGCTCAAGCGGCTGGCGGCGGCGGGGCGGCGGGTCAAGATGCTGTGGCAGCATGACCCCACCCAGCCCATCGGCGTCTGGGACGAGGTGCGCGAGGATGCCACCGGCCTGTGGGTCAAGGGGCGCATCCTCGGCGATGTGGAAAAGGGCCGCGAGGCGGTGGCCCTGCTGGCGGCGGGGGCGATTGACGGGCTGTCGATCGGCTATCGCACCGTGACATCGGAACGCGACGGGAAGGGGCAACGCCTGCTGACCGAGCTGGAGCTGTGGGAAGTGTCGCTGGTCACCTTTCCCATGCTTCCCGAGGCGCGGGTGACGGGCAAGGGCGACACGCCCGAGGCCGATACCTGGCGCAATCTGGCGCAGATCCTTGAGGATGCGCGCCGCAATCTGGCCGAACGCTGACGGCCACTGACCACTGACAACCATTGGGGGAAGACGATGACCGAGAGCAAGTCTCGGGCCGGTGGCGCCATGCCGCAAGCCCGCAGCGAGGCCCAGAATGCGTTCCAGGGCCATGCCCGGAGGCCAGAGGCGGAGGTGACTGCCGCCATGGCGGGGTTTCTGACCGAGTTCGGGGCCTTTCAGGCCGAAGTGAAATCTGCACTGCAACAACAGGACGAGAGACTGACCATGCTGAATGCCAAAACCCAGACCTATGGCCGCCCCGCGCTTTCGGCGCATGCCGAAATCGAGGTGCCGCATGTGAAGGCCTTTGACGCCTATATCCGCACCGGCGATGATGATGCGCTGCGCGGTCTGGTGCTGGAAGGCAAGGCCATGTCCACCGCCGTGGCGGCGGATGGCGGCTATCTGGTCGATCCGCGCACCTCGGACAGCATCCGCTCGATGCTGGTCTCCACCTCCTCGCTGCGGGCGATTGCCAATGTGGTGCAGGTGGATGGCCCGTCGTTTGACGTGCTGATCGACCGCACCGAGGTGGGCTCGGGCTGGGCGACCGAGACCGCCAATCAGGCCGAGACCTCGACCCCTGCGGTGGAGCGCATCTCGATCAAGCTGCATGAGCTGTCGGCCATGCCGAAGGCCAGCCAGCGCCTGCTGGATGACAGCGCCTTTGACGTGGAGGGCTGGCTGGCGGGCAAGATCGCCACGCGCTTCATCCGGGCGGAATCGGCGGCCTTCATCAATGGTGACGGGGTGGACAAGCCCAAGGGCATTCTGCTGCCCGCCAAGGTGGCGAATGCCAGCTGGACCTGGGGCAGCCTTGGCTATGTGCCCACCGGCGCTGCCGCCGATTTCGCCACCACCAATGCCAGCGACTGCATCGTGAACCTGGTCTATGCGCTGGGCGCCGATTACCGCGCCAATGCGAGCTTCGTGATGAACTCGAAAACCGCCGGTGCGGTGCGCAAGATGAAGGATGCCGATGGCCGCTTCATGTGGGGCGACAGCCTGCAAGCGGGCGAGCCGCCGCGGCTGCTGGGCTATCCGGTGCTGATCTGCGAGGACATGCCGGATGTGGGGGCCAATGCCTATCCGATCGCCTTTGGCGATTTCGTGAACGGCTATACCATCGCGGAACGCCCCGATCTGCGCGTGCTGCGTGACCCCTTCTCGGCCAAGCCGCATGTGCTGTTCTATGCCTCCAAGCGCGTGGGCGGCGACATCACCGATTACGCGGCGATCAAGCTGCTGAAAGTGGCGGTTTCGTGATCCGCTGAGGGACGGGCCGGGGCGTAACTTCCCCGGCCCTGACGGACGCGCGCAATTTTGCCCGCGCCTTCTAGCTGCTCCCCCTCCGTCCGAGTGGCGTGGGGCGGCGCGCGTCCGTCGCTCTCGGAAGGGGGACAATATGCATCGGAGCAGGACCATGATGTTGATCGAGCAGACCACGGTGCCGGTGGCGGCGCTTCCGGTCCAGATTTTGAAGGACCATCTGCGGCTGGGCACCGGCTTTGCCGATGAGGGCATGCAGGATGGGCTGGTGGAAAGCCATCTGCGCGCGGCGATTGCCGCCATCGATCTTCAATCCATTCCGCCCCAGCACCCCGCCAATGTTCGGATACGCATAAAACGC
>CALKAA010000058.1 GCA_937983495.1 uncultured Gemmobacter sp.
TCCAGAACCGCGCTCATCGGATGGGCCGCGCGCCCCGGCGCGTAATGATCCAGCAGGGCCTGCAAGGCCCCCGCACTGTCTGCGGTTTTCAGACTCAGCGCCCAGTCGATGAAGATCGACTTGCACTCGGCCTCGGTGATGCCCTCGATATTGTAGCTCTCGCGCACCAGCCCCTTGGGGTCTGCCTCATTCAGTTGCATCTGCACCTCCCAAATGCGCCTCGATCACCGCCTGCGCGGCCTCCGCCGCCGCCAGCACCGCCGCCGACAGGCCCGCATCATCGCTCAGCCCGGTTTCGCGCAGCAAAAACCCGCGCGCACCTTCGCCAAGTGCGCCGGGGTCCACCCCCTTGTCGTCCAGCAGGCGGCTGGCACATTGCAGCCGCCACAACAATCTGTAGCTTTCCAACAGGGTCTTCTCGTCGGAAACCGACAGTTTGGCCCCCTTTACCCCCGCGCGCAATTGCTGTTCCACCCGCCGCGCCGGGTCGGCCAGTTGCAGGCAGGCAGTCTGCGCCATGAGCTCGATATCCATGATCCGGCCGGGGCCGTTCTTGGCATCCCATGCACCGGTGGCTGGTTTGGCGGCTTGCAGGCGGCGGCGCATATCGGCCACATCGGCCACCACGCTGGCCCCCTGTGCCTTCGCCATCAGCACCTCGCGGCGGATCGCCTCTACCTGCGCGGCCAGATCGGGATCGCCCGCCAGCACCCGCGCGCGGGTCAACGCCAGATGCTCCCATGTCCAGGCCTCATCCATCTGATAGGCACGGAAACTTTGGGTCGAGGTGGCCACCGGCCCTTGCCGCCCCGAAGGGCGCAGGCGCATATCCACCTCATAAAGCCGCCCCTCGGCGGTTTGCGCGGTCATCGCGGTCACCATGGCTTGTGTCAGCCGCGCGAAATAGGGGCGCAGTGCCAAGGGCTTGGCCCCCTCGGACATCTCGGGGGCATGGGCGTCATAAATCACGATCAGATCAAGGTCAGAGCCCGCGTTCAGCCGCCCGGCCCCAAGGCTGCCCATCGACAGGACACAGGCCCCAAGCCCCGGCTGCGGGCCGTGCTTGCGGGCAAATTCGGAGCAAACCACCGGCCAGAGCGCCGAGACCACGGCCTCGGCCAGATCGGCATAGCTTTTTCCGGCTTCAAAAGCGTCGATCAACCCGCGCAGATGATGCACACCGATGCGGAAGTGCCATTCCTTCAGCCAGCGGCGGGCGGCATCCAGCCGGCGCTCGTAATCGGGCAGGGCGGTCATGGTGGCGTAAAGCTCGGCCCGAAGCGAGGCGGTGCCGGGCCAGGGGGCCCAGAAACTGCCGCCGATCACCGCATCCAGCACCGAGGCATTGCGCGAGAGATAGCGGGCCAAGGCCGGCGAAGTGGCGGCAATATCGACGATCAGGTCGATCAGCACAGGGTTGGCCTCGAACAGCGAGAACAATTGCACCCCAGCGGGCAGGCCAGCCAGGAACCCATCCAGCGCGATCAATGCCTCATCCGGATTAGCAGCCTTTTGCAACGCCTTGAGCAGGGTCGGACGCAGGCGGCGGAAGATCTGCACCGCGCGTTCCGAGCGCAGCGCCGGGTAATTGCGCCAGTTTTCCACAATGGCGCGGGCGCTGTCGGAAAGCTCTGGCCCTTCTTCGGCGGCACTGGGGGCAAAGAAGCCTTCGGTCAGCGTATCGGTCCGGGTCAGACGATCCATCAACCCGGCCCGGAACCGCGCCACATCGCCCTCGCCACACATCGCGGCAATCCGGGCAATGCCTTCGGCGCTGCCGGGCATGTCATGGGTTTGCTGATCCAGCACCATTTGCAGGCGGTGTTCGATCTCGCGGTGGGCACGATAAAGCGCCGTCAACTCGGCAGCGACATCGCCGGGCACCCATCCCTTTTCGGACAGTGCCGCAAGACCGCCTACGGTGGTGCGGTCGCGCAAGGATGGGTCGCGCCCGCCGGCAATCAACTGGCGGGTCTGGGTGAAGAACTCGATCTCGCGGATGCCGCCCTGACCCAGCTTCATATTGTGGCCTTCCAGCACGATCGGGCCGTGCAGCCCCCGATGGTCGCGGATGCGCAGCCGCATGTCATGAGCATCCTGAATCGCCACGAAATCCAGATGCTTGCGCCAGACAAAGGGGGTGAGGGTTTTCAGGAACCGTTCCCCCGCCGCCAGATCGCCCGCCGCGGCCCGCGCCTTGATATAGGCGGCGCGTTCCCATGTGCGGCCCTGCGCCTCGTAATAGGCCTCGGCCGCGGCCATCGAGATACATACGGGCGTCACACTGGCATCGGGGCGCAGGCGCAGATCGGTGCGGAACACATAGCCGTCGCCGGTGATGTCAGACAACAGCGCCGCCATCTTGCGGGTCACACGGATGAAGGCGGCGCGGGCCTCTTGCCAATCGCTGCCGTAGCGATCCTGATCGAACAGGCAGATCAGGTCGATGTCAGAGGAGTAGTTCAGCTCGCGCGCGCCGCCCTTGCCCATGGCCAGCGCCACCATGCCGCCCGCCGTCTCGGCATCATCCGGCACGGCACCGGGCAACTTGCCCCGGCGGATTTCATCGGCGGTAAAGGCCTTGAGCGCCAGATCGGTCGCCAGATCGGCCAGATCGGACAGCGCGCCGGTCACGGTTTCCAGCGGCCAGACCCCACCCAGATCGGCCAGCGCGGTCAGCACCGCCACTCGCCGCTTGCCCTGCCGCAGGCCTTGCGCCAGGTGATCCGGGGGCAGGGCGCGCAGCCGGGCAAACTCGACCGCCAGCGCCTGTTCAGGGGCCTCCGACAGCGCGGAGCGCAACCAGGCTTCCTCCTTTTCCATCAGCCCTTTCAGATAGAGCGCACAACCTGCCGTGCCTTCGATCAACTGCACCAGCTCGGGGGGCAGATCGGCAAAGCGCGCGCGGCCATCGGCCCCGGCTGCGGCATCGAAGGGTAAAGGCGAGCGGGTCAGGCGGGAGGCGAAAGCGGCATGTGACATGGCCCGACCTTGGCCGGGCTGCACGGCGGCGTCAACTGCGACGGCAAGCCTCAGCCAGTCGGCCCCTGCCACCGCTGCGCATTGGCCTGAATGGCGGCGATCCGATCTTTAGCCGAAGGGTGCGAGCGCAGCCAGGCAGGTGGCTCGGCCTGATTGCCGGTCAGCGCGGCCAGTTTGGCAAACAGGCGGGCCTGCGGTTCGGTGCCGATCCCGGCCTTGATCAGCAGGGCCGAAGCATAGGCATCTGCCTCGAATTCGGCCTTGCGCGACAGGCGCGCCATCAACGCCGTGGCAAGTGCATTGGCCACCAGGGCACCAATAAAGGGCACAAAGCGCGACAGCAG
Source organism: uncultured Gemmobacter sp. (assembly GCA_937983495.1). GTDB lineage: Bacteria > Pseudomonadota > Alphaproteobacteria > Rhodobacterales > Rhodobacteraceae > Gemmobacter. Next base: position 3,327 of record CALKAA010000058.1, read on the forward strand.
CGCCGTCAGCATCACAAACAGCGCATTGGCCCCGGTGACATCCACCATGCGGCGGCGGGTATGGCCCAGGGCCACATGGCCCAGCTCATGAGCAATGACGCTGACTATCTCCTCGGCGGTCACTTCACCATCGCGATACTTCTGGACGAAACCTTCGGTCAGAAAGATGCGGCCATCGGAATCGGCCAGACCATTGACCTGTGGCACATCGAAAACATGCACGGTCAGCCGTTCGATCCCTTGTGCCGCAGCCAGCCGTTCGGTCAGCGCCAGCAAGGCCGGATCGCGCAGCGGGTGCGACTGCCGATCCAGCATCTGACGCGTGCGCCAGACCGAAAAGTGATACATCGCAAGGGCATAGGCGATGGCGAGGATGAGCGGGGCAAATTTCAGCATGATACAGATATGGGGCGCAGGATGGGGCAGGGCAAGCCTATTCCCCCCGCCGCGCCAGCCGCAGCAACCACCAGCCAAGACCCAGAACGGCGGTGCCAGTGGCGACCAGCCCCAGCACCGAACCCAGCATGTCGGAGGCCGCCGTCAGGTTGCCCCCGGCGGCACGACCGGCAAGAATGTACAGGCCGCACCAGACCGCCTCGCCCGCCACGCTCCACAGCGTAAAGCGCAGCCAGCCTTGCCCCATCGCCCCGCCGATCAGGTTCACATAAGGCCCCAAGGGCGAGAACAGCCAGCGGCTGAGAAACACCGCCAGACCGCCGCGTGTGGCGATCAGCCCGCGCGCCCGGCCCATCAGCCCGGCCTTTGCCCCGCGCTCCAACCGGCCAACCAAGCCAGCGCCGCCCTTGCGCCCCAGCCAGAACCCGGTCTGATCGCCCGCGACAGCCCCGCCCAAGGCCGCCGCGATCACCTGCGC
>CALKAA010000059.1 GCA_937983495.1 uncultured Gemmobacter sp.
CCCGCCTCGGCCAGCGCCACGTCATAGCCGCGCAGAGCCAAGGCGCGCGCCGCCTCCAGCCCCGCCGGGCCAGAGCCGATGACCAGCACGTTCTCGCTCTCGCCCCGCGCCGCGATCTTCTCCGGGTGCCAGCCCTTGCGCCATTCCTCCATGAAGGTCGGGTTCTGGGTGCAGCGGCTGATGCTCATCGTCATGTCGCCGGTCACGCAGATATTGCAGCCGATACATTCGCGGATATCCTCGATCCGGCCCTCCTCCACCTTCTTGGGCAGAAACGGGTCGGCAATCGAGGGCCGCGCGCAGCCGATGAAATCCAGCCTGCCGGATTTGATCATCCGCGCCATCACATCGGGCGAGGTGAAGCGCCCCACCCCCACCACCGGGCGCGGCGAGAGATCGCGGATGCCCTGCACCAGAGCCTCCTGCGCGCCCTCCTCCTTGAAACGCGAGGGGCCCGAGCATTCGTCCCACGAACCCTGCGCCAGATCCCAAAGATCGGGCAGCGTCGCGTTCATCTCGATGAAATCGCGGACCTCAGCATTGGAGAAGCCCAGATCACCGATATTCTCATCCAAGCTGACGCGCAGAGTGATTGCCATCGTGTCACCCACGGCATCGCGCATGTCGGCCACCACCTCGCGGGCAAAGCGCGCGCGGTTCTCCAGGCTGCCGCCATATTCATCGCTGCGCTGATTGGTGGCGCGGCTGAGGAAATGCTGAAAGATGCCAAAGCCATGCGCGCCGTAAAGGCAGATCAGGTCAAACCCCGCCAGTTTCGACCGCTTCGCCGCATTCACGAACCAGCGCCGCAGGTTGCGAATGTCGGCCTTGTCCATCGCGCGGGCCTGCACCGGGTCATTGGTGAAGGTGCGGATCGGCAAGGCTGTCGGCGCCAGCGGCACTTCCTTGGTGTAGAAATTCGGGCCATTGATGCCGGAATAGGCCAGTTGGATGCCCGCCAGCGCACCATGGGTCTTCATCGCCTCCGACATCTTGCGCAGGGCCGGAATGTCCTTGTCCTCCCAAAGGCGCAGCTCGATGAAGGGCGTGATTTCCGAGGTCTGGTGCATCTCGGTCTGTTCGGTGAAGATCACGCCCCAGCCGCCCTCAGCCTTGATGCCCCGCATCGCGGCGGCGGCGGACGGGTCACGATAGCCACCGCCATTGCAATGCGGCACCTGATAAAAGCGGTTCTTCGCCGTCAGCGGGCCGATCTGCATCGGCTGGAACAAGATGTCATAGCGGGGGTCGCGCAAGGCCAGCTGCCTCCGGTTTTCTGTGGGGTTGCACCCAGCAGAAACCGGAAGGGGGTTCGGGTAAATTATCGCCTGCGGAAGCCCGAATTAGGCCCGCACTAAGCCAAAGCCAAGCCGCCTTCGCCAAAGGCAAAGCGCCAAAACTTTGGGCGGGACCGCAACCCCCTTGGGTTGTGCCGCGCTCAGGGTTGCGGGCTGACCCCGATCACCGGCCCATGCAGATGCCACAGCACCGCCCAGACCAGCAGCGCCAGCACCAGCCGTATCACGGGCGGGCGATAGCCGCGCCAATTGCCGCGAAACGGCAGATTGGAGGTGCCCGAGGCGCGCGTCACCCACATGCCCCGCCCCCAATCCCGCGCCTTGCGAGCGTCAATCGCCCACATGCCAATCACGGCATAGAGCGCGAAACCGCCAAACAAAATCACATGCGCCATATCACCATTCACCAGCGCATGCGCGCCCGCCCAGATCAGCAAGGCCCAAAGCAGCGGGTGCCGCACCACCCCGGCCAGCCCCGGCCGCGCCGGATCAAACCCTTGGCTGCGGCCGCCAAAGCTCAGCGGGTTCACAGCGCCAATCGCAAGGCAGATCAACAGAATGGCCAGCGGCATCGCCAGATTGACCAGCCATCGCATCCAGCCCGCCTGATCCCATAGCGGCATGAAAGGCGCGCGCCCGGCGGCGACAATCACCCAGACCAGTAGCGCCAGCGACACCAGCCCGTAAGCCGCATGAAAGCCGCGCCGCGCCCGCAAAGCCGGCAGCCGCGCAGGCAACAAATGCGCCAGATAAAAGGCGACCAGCGCCACGGAAAACTCGATCCAAGCCATAAGCGCATCCTGCGCGGGGCAAAGCGGCGGCGCAACTGGACATTCCGCCGCTGCCCTCTATCTTCGCCGCATGTCTGACGCCTTGATCATCGCCCATGGCTCGCCCGCCGATCCGCTGCCGCAAGAGCGGTGGATGCAGGCGCTTGCCGCCCGCGTGCGCATGTGGCTGCCGGGTTGGCGCATCACGGGCACCACGCTGGCCCTGCCCGGCGCGCTGGAGGCCGCCGTGGCGCGGCAACCGCAGGCGCTGATCTATCCGTTCTTCATGGCCGAGGGGTTCTTCACCCGCCGCCAATTGCCCAAGCGGCTGGAGGCCGCAGGCATGCTGACCCCGCGCCAACTGCCCGCCTTCGGCCACCACCCCGCCTTGCCCGCGCTTCTGGCACAGGTGGTCACGGCGCAGCCCGGCACGGTGCTGCTCGCGGCCCATGGCAGCCAGGTCTCGCGCGCCTCCGCCACCCAGACCGAGGCCCTCGCGGATGATCTGCGCGCGCAGACCGGGCGCACTGTGCTGGCTGGCTATGTCGAGGAAGCGCCTTTCTTGCAGGATGTCGCGCGCGTGGAAGGCCCGGCCTTCTGCCTGCCGCTCTTTGCCACCCGCGCGGGCCATGTGGCGCAAGATGTGCCGGAAGCCCTTGAAACTGCCGGATTTCAGGGCACCCTCTTGCCCGCCATCGGCGAACATGCCGAGGCCGCAAGGCTGATCGCAGAGGCCCTGCGCGCCGCCTAAGCCTTGGGCCGGAAGGCCTTGCAAACCGCAGGGTCCGTCTCGATCCGCCCCGCCCCCATCAGGTCAAGGCAATAGGGCACCGCCGGAAACACTGCATCCAGACAGGTGGCGATGGCCGAGGGCTTGCCTGGCAAGGTGATGATCAGCGTCTTGCCGCGCGTGCCAGCCCCCTGCCGCGACAGGATCGCCGTCGGCACCTCGCGCAAGCTGACCGCCCGCATCAACTCGCCAAAGCCGGGGAAGTGGCGGGTCACCACATCCTCCATCGCCTCGGGCGTCTGGTCGCGCGGGCTGGGGCCAGTGCCGCCGGTGGCAAGGATCAGATCAGCGCCCCCCTCATCGGCCCAATGCCGGAACGCCGCCGCCACGCTCTCGCGCCCATCCGGCACGATCTGACGGTGGATCACCAAAGGCGAGGTAATAGCGCCCCGCAACCAAGCCTCGATGGCCGGGCCGCCCTTGTCCTCATAGATGCCCGCAGCCGCGCGGTCCGAGACGGTGAGGATTGCAACCGTCGCGCTCATGCCAGCACCTCGGCCAACCAAGCATCCAGCGTGTCGGGCAAGACCGGCTCTGCCAAGTCGCCAGCGAACTCTTGAAAGGCCTGCATATTCATCGCATTTACCCCCAGAAGCACCGGCACGCCTGCCGCCAGAGCCTCGGCTATCAGCGCACGAAACCCGCGCCCTTCGGCCTCATGCTTGCCAAACTTGTTCACGATCAGCAAGCGCGCCCCCGCCATGCGCGCCGCCACCTCGGCCACCGCCGTCTCCAGCGCGCCCGCATCCAGACGGCAGCCCTGCGACCCAGGCCCAAGCGACTGGCTGATACCGATCACTGGCCCATCGGGCAGCACCTGCACCTCCATCTCGCACTCATCGCCACAATCGACATTGAATTGCACCGCTCCCGCCAGCGCCACGCCCTGCCCCTGCAAACGCGCGGCCACAGATGCCAGAAGCCGGTCGGTCTCGCCCCGTCCGGGCAGGGTCATAGTGGCCAAACGCATGGGTGCCTCCTGAATGCGCGGGCACCATCGCAAGACACGAGAGGATGCACAAGGTGGCACGGTCACCGGGGGGGTGAATGGCCGCAGGCCAGAGGGGGCGCGAGCGCCCCCTGTCTTCACGCCCCCAGCCGGATCAGATCATGGGCGGCAAGGCTGACCTCCACCGCCTGCCCCACGGCAGGGGGCGGGGTGTCGGGACGGTTGAACGTGTCAAGCGCCACCTTGGTGCCCGCCACATCCGCCGTCACCCGGATCACCGAGCCGAGGAAATGCACCTCCGCCACTGTTGCGGGCAGCACGATGTCATCGCCGGGCGCGCGGCCCAAGCTCAGCGCCTCGGGGCGGGCGGCGAAATCGCCGTTGCCCACCGCAACACCGCCGATCCGGCCCGCATCATCGGCGCGGAACACGTTCAACTGCCCCACGAAATTCGCCACAAAGCGGGTGGTCGGGCGGTTGTAGATCTCGAACGGCGTGCCAACCTGATCGGCAATGCCACCATTCATCACCACGATGCGATCCGAGATCGACAGCGCCTCCTCCTGATCATGGGTCACGAAAATCGTCGTGATGCCCAATTCGCGCTGAATGGCGCGGATTTCATTGCGCAGGCTCACCCGCACCTTGGCATCCAGCGCGCTCAGCGGTTCGTCCAGCAGCAGAACCTGCGGCTTGGGGGCCAAGGCCCGCGCCAGCGCCACGCGCTGCTGTTGCCCGCCCGAAAGCTGGAACGGATAGAAGTTACCCTTATCGGGAAGTCCGATCAGCGCCAGCATCTCGGCCACACGCCGGTCGATCTCGGCCTTGGGCGTGCCCTTGATCTTCAAACCAAAGCCCACATTCCCCGCCACCGTCAGGTTGGGAAACAGCGCATAGGCCTGAAACACCATGCCGATATTGCGCTGGTTCGGGCGCTTGCCCACCACATTGGAGCCGCCAATGGTGATGGCCCCGGAGGAGGGTTCCTCGAACCCTGCCACCATGCGCAGCACCGTGGTCTTGCCACAGCCCGAAGGGCCAAGCAGCGAGATGAACTCGCCCTTTTCGACCGCAAGCGAGAAATCCTTCACCACGCGGTTCGCGCCGAAGCTTTTTTCCAGATGGGAGATGTCGAGAAAGCTCATCGCGCGGCCTTCGTATGTTTGGAGAAACGGGTGACAAGCTGAATGAGGCCCATACAGGCCCAGGTGATACCAAAGGCGATCACCGACAGCGCGAAGGGTTCATAGGGTTTGTTGGCCCCGATCCGTTGCAGGTACGGCCCGAAGGCCGGGCGGTCCAAGAGGGCCGCGAGAGTGAATTCACCGATCACGATGGCGAAGGTGAGGAAGGCCCCCGACAGCACGGCAGGCACCACATTGGGCAGGATCACCCGCCCCAGAATGGTCGCCCAACCGGCACCAAGGCTTTGCGCCGCCTCGGTCAGGGTGCCTACGTCGATGGTGCGCAGCCCCGTATCGACGGCGCGATACATATAGGGCAGCGCCAGCACGGTATAGCCCATGGCAAGCAGCAGGTTGGTGCCAAACAGCGTGCCGGTGAGCGGCAGCCAACTGGACGTGTTATACAGCCGGATGTAGCCGAACACGATCACGATGGCCGGGATGACCAGCGGCAACAACGTGATGAACTCGACATAGGGCCTTGCCCAAGGCATTTTCAGCCGCACCCAGAAGGCCGTCGGCACCACGATCAGCACGCCGACCACGATGGTTACCAGCGCCATCATGATGGAATAGGTGAAGGTGGCCTGAAACTCCGGGTCACCGATCACCTTGGCATAGGCGTCAAAACTATAGACGCCCCGCCGCGCTTTCAGCGAAAACTCGGTCAGACCGGCCAGCGGAATGAAGAAATAAAGCAGGCCGAAGATCAGCGCCGCCCAGCCCGCGATACGCGCCCAGATGCTCATTTCAGCCACCGTTCTGCACGGATGCGCAGCCAGATATACAGGACATTCGCGACCGCCGTGACCACGATCATGCCAAAGGCCATGGCATAGCCGAGGTTCGGGTTGCCCAGCACATCGCCGCGGATCTGCGCATAAAGCTGGATCGGCACAATGTTGAGCGCCGATCCGGTCAGCGCAATCGCCGTAGCCACCGCGCCAAAGGCATTGGCGAACAGCAGCGCGAAAGTGCCCAGAAGCGACGGGAACAGGATCGGCAGCGCGATCATGCGCCAGTATTGCCCGGCGGTCGCCCCCAGCACCTCTGCCGCCTCGCGCCATTCGCGCTTCAACCCCTCCAGCGCCGGGGTGATGATCAGGATCATCAGCGGAATCTGGAAGAACAGATAGGTGACGGTCAGCCCCCAGAAGGACAGGATATTGAAGCCCAGATCACGGCTCAGCACGATGCCGAAATTGCTGCGCAGGAAGACAGTGACCAAGCCCACCGGCCCGAAGGTTGCCAGAAACGCAAAGGCCAGCGGCACGCCCGCAAAGTTGGAGGCGACGCCGGAAAAGGTCATCAGCGGGGCCTTGATCCAGCGCGGCACCGCGCCAAAGACCACAGCCGCCGCCATGGCAAAGCCGATCAGACAGCCAAGGGCCGCCGAAGCCACGGAAATCTTGACCGAAATCCAATAACTTGACGGGATGGTGCCCGTGTTCAGGTCGCGCAGGTTTTGCAAGGTGAAGGCACCCGACCGATCCTGAAACGCGCCGATCACGATATGCATCGTCGGCAGGATCAGGAACAGCGTGACAAAGGCGGCAAAGGGCACAAGCCCCAGCCATGTCAGCGGAAGGCGCCGGATGATCGGCACGGATGTCATGCTATGGGCGTCCCCCCGTTGCGCCTGCGCGCCAGTTGATCTGGCACAGGTCTTCTTATGATGGGAAACCCCGGCCCGCACGCATGGCAGGCCGGGGCGAGCAGATCAGGCCACGTTACTGGACGTTGGCGCCCACAACGCTGTCCCAACCGCCGGTGACGGCGGCCTTGTTGGCGTCCACTTCTTCCAGCGTCGGGAAGTAGGCGGCCTCATAGGCTTCGGCCGGCGGCAGCTTGGCCATGGCTTCGGCATCCAGCTTGCCTGCCTTGGCCATCGCGTTGAAGCGCGCCGGGTGGCAGTAGCCCTTCAGCCAGAGGTTCTGGCCTTCATCCGAATACAGGTATTCCATCCACAGCTTCGCAGCATTCGGATGCGGCGCGTAGGCGCTGATGCCCTGCACATAGACCCCGGCGAGCACGCCCGATTTCGGCACGACAACCTCGACCGGCGGGTTGCCAGCCAGCTCGTCCGCCCAGGACAGCACGTTGTAATCCCATGCGATCGCAATCGGGGTGGCACCCTGTGCCACAGTGCCAGCCTTGGCGATGACCGGCACGAAGTTACCAGCATTGTTCAGCTCGGCGAAGAAATCGAGACCCGCCTTGCCCGCTTCCTCACCCGCCTTGGCCCCTTTGGCCAGGCCTGCGGCCTGCACCGCCAGAATGGCCTGGTTCGAGGCGCGCGGATCCCCTGCCAGCGCCACCTGACCGGCATATTCCGGCTTCAGAAGGTCAGCCCAATCCGCCGGCGCATTCGACACCAGATCCTTGTTCACCAGGAAAGCCATGACGCCGTAATAGTCGCCATACCAATAGCCCTCGGCATCCTTCACGCTGTCGGGGATCTCGTCCCAGGTCGACACTTTGTAGGGTTGCAGCAGACCTTCGGCCTTCATGCTCGGGCCAAAGGCCAGACCGACATCGACCACATCGGGTGCCTGCGGGCCCTTGTTGTCCTTGTTGGCCTTCACGGCCTCCACTTCATCAGCCGAACCCGCATCGGGGTTCAGTTCGTTCACGGTGATTTCGGGGTATTTCGCCTTGAAGCCCGCGATCACACCGCCGTAGTTGCACCAGCTATGCGGCAGAGCGATGGTGGTCAGCATGCCTTCGGCTTTGGCCGCAGCCTCGATCTCGGCCAGCGACTGCGCCGAAACCATACCGGTCGAGGCCAGCAGCGCAGCCATGGTCACGGCCATGGTGGTTTTTTTCATCATCTTTTCTCTCCCTTGGACGCGAAGCGCCCCGTTGGTGGCAGATTTGCGGATACCCGCGTCTTATTCTTGGCGCATGACAGTTCTGCATCAGGCGCGTATCGCTTCTGTGACAGGCTGATCTAAGCGCGGAATTTTTCACCGCGCAACGAGTCTGTCATCCTGTCGTTACATTTTCTTCACGTTCGACAGCGCAGAAGAAGGATTTTCGCGCAAAACGAAAACGGGCGCACCGAAATGCGCCCGCCTCGGGTTCGTTTCCGCTAGGGAAAGGCGCGAATCACGCCTCTTTCCAATAGCCCTCGTCGCGTGCCTGCTTATAGGCCTCGTCCAGAGACAGCGTGGCGCGGGCGATCAGCACGTCGATTTCTTCGGGCGTGATGACCAGCGGCGGCGAGATGATCATGCGCTCATAGACATGACGCATGATCAGGTTGTTCTTGAAACAACGCTCGCGCGTCATGTAGCCGATGGTGCCGGGCTTGGCGGCGAATTTCGACCGCTTTTCCTTGTTTGGCGTCAGCTGCAAGCTGCCCATCAGGCCCACCAGCGAGGTTTGCCCCACCATCGGATGCTCGCCAAGCGCGTGCCATTTCTCGGCCAGGTAGGGATGCGCCACGTTGCGGACGTGGTCGATGATCCCGTCCTCCTCCAGAATGCGCAAGTTCTCCAGCGCCACGGCCGAGGCCACCGGGTGGCCGGAATAGGTATAGCCGTGGTTGAAATCATCCTCGGCGCTGCCGATCACATGCGCCACCTCGTCACAGACGATCGACCCGCCGATGGGCTGATAGCCCGAGGAAAGGCCCTTGGCGATGGTGATGATATGCGGCTTGATGCCGAAGGTCTCGCTGGCGAACCAGTTGCCGGTGCGGCCAAAGCCGGTGATGACCTCATCCACGATCAGCAGAATGCCGTATTTGTCACAAATGCGCTGAATTTCCGGCCAATAGGTCGAGGGCGGCACGATCACCCCCCCTGCCCCCTGGATCGGCTCCCCGATAAAGGCCGCCACCTTGTCGGCCCCCAGTTCAAGGATCTTCTCCTCCAGCTCGCGCGCACGAACGAGGCCAAACTCCTCGGGCGTCATCTCACCGCCCTCGGCCCACCAATGCGGCTGGCCGATATGCTCGATCCCGTCGATCTTGCCACCCGCCGCATGGATATAGGGCATGCCGCCCAGGCTGCCGCCGCCCATGGTGGAGCCGTGATAGCCATTCTTGCGTGCGATGATCACGCGGCGCTCGGGCTGGCCCTTGATGTCCCAATAGCGGCGCACCATGCGGATATTGGTGTCATTGGCCTCCGAGCCGCTGGAGGCGAAGAACACATGGTTCAGATCGCCCGGCGCAAGTTCTGCCAGCCTGGCCGCCAGTGCGATGGCTGGCACATGGGTCGTCATGAAGAAGGTGTTGTAATAGCTCAGTTCACGCATCTGCCGCGCGGCGGCCTCGGCCAGCTCATTGCGGCCATAGCCGATATTCACGCACCACAGCCCCGCCATGCCGTCAATGATGCGGTTGCCCTCGCTATCCTTCAGCCAGACCCCCTCGGCACCGGTCATGATCCGCACGCCGCGCTTGGCCAGTTGCGCATCCGAGGTGAAGGGATGCATGTGATGCGCCGCATCCAGCGCCTGAAGCTCTGCCGTGGGCAGGTGGTTGGTGATCTTGTTCATCTGGGCCTCGCCGTAACTGCACGGGAATCCGGGATCGGATTCGCACGCCTTGCCCTCAGCTTACGGGGTTCGCGTCCGACGCGCAAGATTTGATCAAATTATGACGGCAGCTTTCACCTTGGCCCAAATATCCCCCCGCCGGAGGCGTCCGCAGCCCCAGCCCGCGCCGCCGTCCCAAGCGTCAGAGCGCCTCATCCGCCAGCGCCGCCCGCACCTGATCCACGCCTTGCGCAATGTCCTCGCGGATCGCCAGGGTCAAAGCCTGCGCATCGCCCGCCTTCATCGCGGCCAGGGCCTCGGCATGCCGGTCGGGCAGACCAAGCGCGATATAGCGCGACAGGATCACCCGCAGCGACGGCCCGAAGCGCAGCCAGACCGAGCGCGCGATGTCCTCCAGCACTGTGGCCCCTGCCGCCTCATAGAGCGCAAAATGGAAGGCGTGGTTCAGGCGCAGATAGGTGGTGACATCGGCGGCGCGGATCGCGGGTTCGATCCCTTCGTCAATCTCCTCCAGCCTGGCAATCAACGCAGGCGTCACATGCGGGCTGGCCAGTTCCGCCAGCTTCGGCTCCACCGCCTCGCGCACATGCACCAGTTGATCCAGCAGCGCGGGCGTCATGCGCGGCACGCTGACCCGGCGATTGTCGTGCAAGACCAGCGCCCCTTCGGCAGTCAGACGCCGGATCGCCTCGCGGACCGGCGTCATCCCCGCCTCCAGATCGCGGATAAGCCCTTGAATCGTCACGGGCTGCCCCGGCGCCAGCACACCAAACAGCACCATATCGCGCAGCCGCAGATAGGTGACCTCATGGGTCGGCACTTTCCGCGTCTCTGCCGCCTGTTGCCCACTGTCTTCCATGCCCGCCTCCCGCTGTCGCGGCACCATAGGGCCGGGCGGCGGATTTGATCAAGATCGGAAACAGCCCCGCACAGAAAAGCGGCGCGAGGTTGCCCCCGCGCCGCAGACATTTCGTTCCGACCCTGGCCTCAATTCGCAGGCTTGCCGCCCGGCGCGTTGAGATAATCGAAGAACTCGCTGTCGGGTGACAACACGATGGAGCTGTTGCCCTCGCGCAGCGCCCGTTCATAGGCGGTGAGCGAGCGGGTGAAAGCGAAGAATTCCGGGTCTTTGCCAAAAGCCTCGGCATAGATGGCGTTGCGCGCCGCGTCGGATTCACCGCGGATCACCTCGGCCTGACGGCGGGCGTCCGAAGTGGTCACCACCACCTCGCGGTCGGCCGCTGCCTTCAGTCGGCTGGCGGCCTCGTTACCGCGTGCGATCTCGTCGGCGGCCTCGCGCTCCCGCTCGGCCCGCATCCTGGCATAGGTCGCGGCAAGGTTCTGCTCCGGCAGGTCGGTGCGGGTCAGACGCACGTCGATCACCTCGATGCCAAGGCTGGCCGACTGCTGCCGCGCGATGTCGCGGATTGCATTCATCAGCCCGGTGCGATCCTCCGACAGCACCGCATTGGAGTTCACCGAACCCAGCACCTGCCGCATGGCCGCGCTGATGATCGGGTCCAGCCGCGATTGCGCGGCTTCCACCCCGCCAGGGCCCACGGCCTCGCGGAAATCCACCGCATTGGTGATCCGCCAACGTGCGAAAGCATCCATGATCAGGCGGCGATTGTCGCGCAGCGTGACTTCCAGAGATTGCGATTGCAGGCCCAGAATGCGGTCCTCATAGCGCACCACATCCTGAATCAGCGGCAGCTTGAAACCAAGCCCCGGCTCCGTGATCTCCTGCTTCACCTGGCCGAACTGCATCACCAGAACCTGCTCGCGCTCATCCACGATGAAGATCGACGACAGGCCGACAGCGCCCAAGGCAAACAGAGCGGGCAGAATATATTGGATGCGGGCCATCTCAGTTCCCTCCCTGCTGCGGCTGGACCGGGCGTGCCAATTCGTTCAGCGGCAGATAGGGCACCACCCCGCCCTGCTCGCCCGAGACACCATCCAGAATGACCTTGTTCATGCGACCCAGAACATTTTCCATGGTTTCCAGATACATGCGCTGGCGCGTCACTTCGGGGGCCTTCACATATTCACCGTAAACCGCCAGGAAGCGGCTGGCCTCACCCTGCGCGTCATTCACCACGCGGGCACGATAAGCCTCGGCATCCTCCAGCAGACGCGCCGCCTCACCCCGCGCCCCTGCGGTCACGCGGTTGGCATAGGCATCGGCCTCTTTCTGCAAACGATCACGCTCTTGCTGCGCGGCTTGCACTTCGCGGAAGGCATCCGACACTTCGCGCGGCGGGTCCGCACGGTCAAAGTTCACCCGCAGAACCTGAATCCCCGAATTATAGGCATCCAGCGTTTCCTGCACATTGGCTTGCAGATCATTGGCAATGCTGGCGCGGCCGGTGTTCAGCACCGGGGTCAGCTCTGACCGCGCGATGATGTCGCGCATGGCCGAGGCCGAAACCGCGCGCACCGTATCGCCCGGATCGGCAAGGTTGAACAGGTAGGCTTCGGGGTCTTTCACGTTCCAGACCACCTGAAAAGCCACATCCACGATATTCTGGTCGCGGGTCAACATCAGCCCGCTATCCCCATCATTGGCGCTGCCAATATCGGTGGTGCGTTGGCCAGTCACCTGCACCAGCTCCGCCTTCACGACCGGCCAGGGCGCAAAGTTGAGGCCGGGCTGGCCAATATCGGAAAACTCGCCCAGGAACAGCTCGACCGAGCGTTCTTCGGGACGCACCGTGTAAAACGACATCCAGGACCAGATCGCCACCAGCGCCAGCGCGCCAAGGCCCAAGCCCTGCGGCGTCAGCAAGGG
>CALKAA010000060.1 GCA_937983495.1 uncultured Gemmobacter sp.
GTCAGTGACTGGAGTTCAGACGTGTGCTCTTCCGATCTACCGGCAGCATCCAGCCAGCGGGCAAGAGTTTTCGCCCCCCGCAAAGCATTCGGTAAAAGGCAGGGCGCTTTCAAAGGTCCGGAACACCTCGCCCACGCGGATGGCTTCCGGGCTGCGGCCCAGCATCAGCCCCCCGGCGCGGCCGCGCACCGTATGCAGAAAGCCCTTTTGCGCCAGCAAGTGAATGACCTGCGCCAGATGGTTTTCCGAGGCATTGCAGGCACTAGCAACCTCGGCCTTGCGGACGGTGCGGCCGGGATTCACGGCGCAAAACATCAGGGTGCGCATGGCCAGATTGGTGCGGGTGGTCAATCGCATGGAACTCTCCGGGGCAGGCAGATGGGGCAGGCAAATACCAGGTTACCCCCTTCGATAGAATCGCGTGACCTTGGGCGCTATGATTTGGATCATGTTTTGCCGACATAGCTTTTCCTTCATCGCCCAAAGGACAGGCGGAGACGAATCGACTCTCCGGATTTCAAAGCGCTTTGAGTCGCTATTTCATTGATATTGAATGGTAAAATTAAAGTGAAATTGGTGAGGGTTTGCGCTAACACTGGCTTGGGAACGATGAAGCTTTCGGCAGGTTCCGCCTTTTGGGGCCGATTGGGCCATGAGGTGGGCGGGCTTGGCATCGCTGCGGCTTGCGGTCGCTGCGAGGCTCGGCCTTACTGAACCGGGGCAACTATGATTGGAACGTGACGTGACCGAGATTACCGCGCCGCAGCTCAAGGCGGACATCCTGCGCCATCTGACCTTCACTCTGGGCAAGGATGCGCCGCATGCCAGCCTTTACGACTGGCGCATGGCGCTGTCATTTGCGATCCGCGACCGGATTGTGGAGCCGTGGTTCGCCTCTACCCGCCGCACCTGGGAGACGGGCCACAAGCGGGTTTACTATCTGTCGATGGAATTCCTGATCGGGCGCCTGCTGGAGGATGCCACGATCAACCTCGGTCTGCGCGACATCTGCGACAGCGTGATGGCCGATCTGGGGCAGGATTTCCGCGCCATCGTGGAAGATGAACCCGATGCCGCGCTTGGCAATGGGGGCTTGGGCCGTCTGGCTGCGTGCTTTATGGAGAGCATGGCGACGGTGGGCTGCCCGGCCTATGGCTATGGCATCCGCTATGAACACGGGCTGTTCCGCCAGCGGTTTGAAAGCGGTCGTCAGGTCGAGACCCCCGAAGACTGGCTGACCCAACGCCACCCCTGGGAATTCGAGCGCCCCGAGGCCGCCTATACGATCGGCTTCAAGGGCGAGATTGTGACCCGTGATGGGCGCGAGGTCTGGGTGCCGGGCGAAACCGTTCTGGCCGAGGCGCATGATACGCCGGTGATCGGCTGGCAGGGCAAATGGGCCAATACGCTGCGCCTTTGGGGGGCCAAACCCACCACGCTGTTTGACCTCGACCGTTTCAACCGGGGCGATTACGCCGCCGCCGCCGAGCCGGAGACCCTCGCGCGCACGCTGAGCCGCGTGCTTTACCCGGATGACACCACCTATCAGGGCAAGGAGCTGCGGCTGAAACAGGAGTTTTTCCTGACATCGGCCGCGCTGCAAGACATTCTGCGCCGCTTCAAGACGGGCGGTTATGCCATTGAGGATCTGCCGAAACATGTGGCGATCCAGATGAATGACACCCACCCGGCCATCGCCGGGCCGGAACTGATCCGCCTGCTGATGGATGAGCATGGCATGGCGTTCGAGGCGGCGATGGAAACCGCGCGGGCCTGCCTTGGCTATACCAACCACACGCTCTTGCCCGAGGCGCTGGAACGCTGGGCAACCTATACCTTTGGCAGCGTGCTGCCGCGCCACATGCAGATCGTGGAACGCATCGACGCATGGCACCAGAAGACCCACCCCTCGCGCCCGCATTGGGTGGGTGTCGTGAAGCATCACGAGGTGCGGATGGGCGAGCTGGCTGTGATCATGGCCCATAAGGTGAATGGCGTTTCGGCGTTGCATTCTGATCTGGTGAAGAAAAACCTGTTCCCGGAACTGGAAAGCCTGCATCCGCGCATCATCAACCAGACCAATGGCGTGACGCCGCGCCGCTGGCTCAAGATGTGCAACCGCCCGCTGTCAGAGCTGATCACCCAGACCATCGGCAAAGGGTGGGAGGCCGATCTCGACAAGCTGCGCGAGCTGGAACCGCATGTGAAGAAGAAGCCTTTCCTCAAGGCTTTTGATGCCGCCAAGCGCGAGAACAAGGTGGCTCTGGCCGGTTGGATCGCGCAGAATTGTGGCGTCACCGTCTCGCCCGATGCGCTGTTCGATGTGCAGGTGAAGCGCATCCATGAATACAAGCGCCAGCTTTTGAACATTCTGGAAACCATCGCGCGCTATGCCGATATCAAGGCCAACCCGACCGCCAATTGGGTGCCGCGCGTCAAGATCTTTGGCGGCAAGGCCGCGCCCGGTTATGTCGTGGCCAAGGAAATCATCCATCTGATCAATGATGTGGCCGCCGTGGTCAACAATGACCCGGATGTTGGCGACAAGTTGAAGGTTGTTTATCCGGCGAATTACAACGTCAGCCTCGCCGAGCGCCTGATCCCCGCTGCCGACCTGTCTGAGCAGATCAGCACCGCCGGGAAAGAGGCCTCGGGCACTGGCAACATGAAGTTTATGATGAATGGCGCGCCCACCATCGGCACGTTGGACGGTGCCAATGTGGAAATCCTGCAAGAGGTCGGGGCCGAGAACTTCTTCCTGTTCGGTCTGGAGGCCGAGGAGGTGATGGAGCGGCGCAAGAACCCCGATCATGCCCGTGAGGCGATCATGGCCAGCCAATCCTTGCAGGATGTGTTGCAGATGATTGCCGAGGGCCGTTTCAGCCCCGAGGAGCCGGGACGTTATCACCAATTGGTGCATCGTGTCTGGCATCACGACTATTTCCTCGTGGCTTCGGATTTCGACGCTTATCGCGCCGCGCAGGCCGAGGTGGATGCTGCCTATGCCGACCGTGACCGCTGGCTGACGATGGCTGCGCTGAACACGGCCCGCTCGGGCTTCTTCTCGTCGGATCGAACGATCCGGGGCTATATGGCCGACATTTGGGGCCTGCCAAGCGCGCTTTGAGCTGCGGCAGATCGGGGGGCACGGAGCTGCCCCCTGACCAGAGACTGATGCGCTTATCCGGGGGGGGAGACCGATGGCGAAATCCGGGGCGAAAAAGACCGCAGGGGGGCCGCTGATCGCGGCGGAGGAAGCCGAGGCGCTGCGTCAGGGCCGCCATGGCGACCCTTTCGGGGTGCTGGGCCTGCATGAGGTCGCGGGCCAGCCGGTCTTGCGGGTGATGCAGCCGGGGGCGGAGGCGGTGTTTGCGCTGTGCCCCGATCCGGTGGCGCTGCAAGCCTTGGGTGATGGCCTCTTTGCGGGCGTGCTGCCCAAGGCGGGGCCTTATCGGCTGCGCGCGCAGGGCCATGGCGCGGAATGGGAGTGGGACGACCCCTATCGCTTCGGCCCGGTTCTGGGCGAGATGGACGAATACCTGCTGGGTGAGGGCACGCATCAGCGCATCTGGCAAGTGCTGGGCGCGCATGTTCTCACCCATGAAGGGGCGGAGGGGGTGCATTTCGCCGTTTGGGCCCCCAATGCCGAACGCGTCTCGGTGGTGGGCGATTTCAACATCTGGGATGGCCGCCGCCACCCGATGCGCCGCCGCGGGGCCACAGGCGTCTGGGAGATTTTCGTTCCCGGCCTGCCCGAAGGCACGGTGTATAAATACGAAATCCGTGGCCCCGGCGGGGCGATGCAACCCTTGAAGGCCGATCCAGTGGGCTTTGGCAGCGAACATGCGCCGAAGAATGCCTCGGTGGTGCGGGTGATCCGTGGGCCATGGGATGACGCCGCCTGGATGGACAGCCGCGCCGCCGCGCATCGCATTGATGCGCCGATCTCGGTCTATGAGGTGCATCTGGGGTCGTGGAAGCGTGCGCCGGGCGACCGGATGCTGTCTTATCTGGAACTGGCCGACCAGCTTGTCAGCTATGCCGCCGAGATGGGCTTTACCCATCTGGAGCTGCTGCCGGTGTCGGAATATCCCTTTGACGGCAGCTGGGGCTATCAGCCGGTGGGCCTGTTCGCCCCCACCATCCGCCACGGCACGCCCGAGGAATTTCGCGCGCTGGTCAATGCCGCCCACAAGGCGGGCTTGGGCGTCATCCTCGATTGGGTGCCGGGCCATTTCCCCACCGATCCGCATGGGCTGGGCCGCTTTGACGGCACCGCGCTTTACGAACACGAAGACCCGCGCGAGGGCTTCCATCAGGATTGGAACACCCTGATCTACAACTATGGCCGGACCGAGGTGCAAAACTTCCTTGTGTCCAACGCTTTGTATTGGCTGGAGGAATTCCACATCGACGGGCTGCGCGTCGATGCCGTGGCCTCAATGCTCTATCGCGATTACTCGCGCGGCCATGACCAATGGGTGCCCAACAAGGACGGCGGGCGCGAGAATTATGAGGCCATCGCCATGATGCGCCGCATGAACAGCGTGGCCTATGGCGAGGTGCCGGGCGTGATGACGGTGGCCGAGGAAAGCACCGCTTTTCCAGGCGTGTCGCGGCCGGTCGATTGGGGCGGGCTTGGCTTTGGCTTCAAATGGAACATGGGCTGGATGAATGACACGCTGTCCTACATGCAGCGCGATCCGATCCACCGCAAATACCACCATCACCAGATGACCTTCGGCCTGCATTACGCCTGGTCGGAAAACTATATCCTGCCGATCAGCCATGACGAGGTGGTGCATGGCAAGGGCAGCATGCTGGACAAGATGCCGGGGCAGGGTGACGAGAAATTCGCCCATCTGCGCGCCTATTACGGCTTCATGTGGGGCCATCCGGGCAAGAAGCTGCTGTTCATGGGTTGCGAATTCGCGCAGGGCCGCGAATGGGCCTATCAGCAAAGCCTCGACTGGCACCTGTTGGAATACCCGCAACATGCCGGCATGCAGCGATTGGTGCGCGATCTGAACACGCTCTATCGCGCCACGCCCGCGTTGCATGTGAATGACACGCGGCCCGAGGGCTTCCAATGGATCGAAAGCAATGATGCCGAAGGTTCGACCTATGCCTGGGCCCGTTATGGGGCCGAGGGCGATGCGCCGGTGGTGGTGGCGGTGAACATGACGCCGGTGGAGCGGCACTTGCGCATCGGCCTGCCGAAAGCCGGCCATTGGGCCGAGGTGCTGAACACCGATGCCGCGATCTATGGCGGGGGCAATCGTGGCAATCTGGGCGGGATCACCAGCGAGGCAGAGGCTTGGCAGGGGCAGGCGCAATCCGCCATGCTGGTGCTGCCGCCGCTGTCGGCGGTGTTCCTGCGCCATGTGGACAATTGATTTCAGGGTGACCCGGCCAGGCCGGGGAGGGAGGGACAGATGAAGGCAAGACCGAACCAGAGGCTCAGCTCGCAAGCGATGGCGTTTGTGCTGGCAGGGGGGCGCGGGAGCCGCCTCAAGGAACTGACCGACCGTCGCGCCAAACCGGCGGTGTATTTCGGCGGCAAGACCCGGATCATCGACTTTGCACTGTCAAACGCGCTGAACTCCGGCATTCGCAAGATGGCGATTGCCACGCAATACAAGGCCCATAGCCTGATCCGCCACATGCAGCGCGGCTGGAGCTTTTTCCGGGCCGAGCGGAACGAATATCTCGACATCCTGCCCGCCAGCCAGCGCGTCGATGAAAGCAAATGGTATCTGGGCACCGCCGATGCCGTGACGCAGAACATTGATATCGTTGATGACTACAAGGTCAAATACGTCATCATCCTGGCGGGCGACCATATCTACAAGATGGATTACGAGGTCATGCTGCAACAGCATGTCGAGACCGGCGCCGATGTGACCATCGGCTGTTTGACCGTGCCCAAGGCCGAGGCCACAGCCTTTGGCGTGATGGGGGTGGATGCGACGGGGCGTATCACCGATTTCCTCGAAAAGCCGAAAGATCCGCCCACCATTCCGGGCGATGATGCACATAGCCTCGCCTCGATGGGGATTTATGTCTTTGACTGGGCCTTCCTGCGCGAGCTGCTGATCAAGGATGCCGAAGACCCGAATTCCAGCCATGATTTCGGAAATGACATCATCCCCGAGATCGTGAAACACGGCAAGGCCATGGCGCATCGCTTTGCCGAAAGCTGCGTGACGGCGGGGTTGGAGGACGAACCCTATTGGCGCGATGTGGGCACGATCGACGCCTTCTGGCAGGCCAATATCGACCTGACCGATTTCGTGCCCAAGCTGGATATTTATGACAACAGCTGGCCGATCTGGACTTATGCCGAGCTGGTGCCCCCCGCGAAATTCATCCATGACGAAGACGGGCGGCGCGGTTCGGCCATTTCTTCGCTGGTGTCGGGGGATTGCATCGTCTCGGGGTCTGAGGTGCGCAACTCGCTGCTGTTCACCGGCTGCCGGACGCATAGCTTCTCCAGCCTTGAATATGTCGTGGCTCTGCCGCAGGTGATCGTCAACCGCAAGGCCGAGCTGTCGAATTGTGTGATCGACCGGGGGGTGATCATCCCGGAAGGGCTTGTCATCGGCAAAGACCCGGAGGAAGACGGCAAATGGTTCCGCCGCTCCGAAGGGGGAATCGTGCTGATCACGCAAGACATGATCGACCGCTGGTCGCGGGCGAAGCTGTAAGCGGGTGATGTGAGACCAGGCGGGGGCTGGCCCCCCGCACCACGCCAAACAGC
>CALKAA010000061.1 GCA_937983495.1 uncultured Gemmobacter sp.
CCCGCGTCGCCGCCTGCACAAGAACACCATTTTCATAGCGCAGTGAAAGCGAGAGGCCGTCAATCTTGGGCTCGGCCGTGAAGGCCAGCGCACCATCATGGCCCAGATAGCTGCGAATGCGCATTACGAAATCGGCCACATCTTCATCGACGAACGCGTTTTCGAGGCTCAGCATGCGAATTTCATGCGCCACCTTGCCAAAGCCGTCTACCACGGCAGCCCCGACCAGATCGGTCGGGCTGTCAGAGCGTTTGAGGTTGGGAAACCGGGCTTCAATGGCAGCGTTGCGCTGTTTCAAAGCATCATAATCGCCATCGGACATGTCAGGCATGTCGCGACCATGATAAGCCTCATTCGCCGCAGCGATCACCTGCGCCAACTTGGCCAATTCCGCCGCAGCTTCTGCCTGCGTCAATGCCTCAACTGGTTTCCCGGTCATGCGTGCCTCCCCTGATCCGCTCAGATGTAGGAGAGCCACGCCATGAGGTAAAGCGGATCAGGCACCAAGCGCCAATCGGCGGTCCAGATCGACCGGCGTCGGATCACGCAGCACATAGCCCCGGCCCCAAACCGTCTCGATATAGTTCTGCCCGCCCGTCGCTTCGGCCAGTTTCTTGCGCAGCTTGCAAATGAATACGTCGATGATCTTCAATTCCGGTTCATCCATGCCGCCATAAAGGTGGTTCAGGAACATCTCCTTGGTCAGAGTGGTGCCCTTGCGCAGCGAGAGCAGCTCCAGCATCTGATATTCCTTGCCGGTCAGATGGATTGTCTTGCCTTCCACATCCACCGTCTTGGCATCCAGATTGACACATAGCCGCCCGGTGCGAATGACGGACTGCGCATGACCCTTTGAGCGGCGGATAATCGCATGGATTCGCGCAACAAGCTCCTCACGATGGAAGGGCTTGGTCATGTAGTCATCTGCCCCGAATCCAAAGCCCTTGAGCTTGTTCTCGGTATCGTCAGCCCCGGACAGGATCAGGATCGGCGTATCAATCCGGGCCAGCCGCAGTTGCCGCAGAACCTCGTGCCCGCTCATATCTGGCAGATTGAGATCCAGCAGGATCAGATCGTAGTCATAAAGTTTCGCGAGATCGATCCCATCCTCGCCCAGATCCGTACAATAGACGTTCAGGTTGGCATGGGTCAGCATCAGTTCGATGCTGCGCGAGGTTGTGGGATCATCCTCCACCAGCAGAATGCGCATCTCAGATCTCCGCTACAGCGCCAAATACATTAACAATACTGGGGGGCAATGGTTAACTACAGGTTACTGTGGCAGAGCCAGCGATAAAAACAATCTAAAGTTGTCGATATTTTTGAATCGCCGTGACTTTGAGCGCCTTTTCTCCGTGTTTTTCCACCGCACCCCGCCAAAGCGCAAACTCCTCCTCCGACAGCGCATAGCGTTCCAGCGCCTCGGTTTCCGCAATCAGCCCGTAAATCACGGCCTTCACCACAACTGCCTTGCGCGACGCCACCCAGCGGGTGGTATCTGGCGGCGGCAGGTCGGCGCGCGAAAGTACCGACCCATCCGGCAAAGTGACCTGTCGTGGCCCATCAACACGTTTGAGATACATAAGCGTCCCCTTCTTCATGACGACAGTCTCACGAAACTGACTTAACCCTTGGAGAAGCCGCGTCTTGAGAGTACGCAGCATTTTCCTATATTCCTGAGCAATTGACGCCTTGTGCGCCGCCACTCCCGGAACCTGACATGCTGGACCAGCCGTTGAACTCGCTGGGGCTTGCAAAGCCCCCGTCCGAAACCCGTGTTGTCGTCGCCATGTCGGGCGGCGTTGACAGTTCGGTCGTGGCGGCTGTGCTCAAGGATCAGGGCTATGATGTGGTCGGGGTCACGCTCCAGCTTTATGATCATGGTGCGGCTCTGGCCAAAAAGGGGGCTTGTTGTGCCGGTCGTGACATCCATGACGCGCGCCGCGTGGCCGAGGCGATGGGCTTCCCGCATTATGTGCTGGATTACGAGAACACCTTCCGAGAGGCGGTGATCGAGGAATTCGCCGACGCCTATCTGGCGGGGGCGACCCCGGTGCCATGCATCCGTTGCAATGAACGGGTGAAGTTCAAGGATCTGCTTGCCACCGCCAGGGATCTGGAGGCGGATTGCATGGCGACCGGCCATTATATCCAAAGAAAACAAGGCGCTGAGAAGGCCGAGCTGCATTGCGCCGCAGATCCCGCGCGGGATCAGAGCTATTTCCTGTTCTCCACCACCCAAGAGCAACTGGATTACCTACGCTTTCCGCTGGGGCATCTGGCCTCCAAGGCCGAGACGCGGGCGCTGGCGGCGCAATATGGGTTGCCGGTGGCCGATAAGCCCGACAGCCAGGACATCTGCTTTGTTCCAGATGGTAACTATGCGTCAGTCATAGAGAAATTGCGCCCCGGAGCCGCCGAGCCGGGCGAGATTGTTGATCTGGAGGGGCGGGTTCTGGGCCAGCATCGCGGCGTGCTGCATTATACGATCGGCCAGCGTAAGGGGCTGGGGATTGGGGGCTTGGGCGAGCCGCTTTATGTGGTGCGGTTGGACCCAGAGGCCCGACGGGTCGTAGTGGGCCCGAAGGAGGCGCTGTCGACGCGGCTGGTTCCCTTGAAGGAAATCAACTGGTTAGGCGATGTGGCCTTTGACAGCCAGCCGGAATGGCATGTGAATGTGAAAGTCCGCTCCACCCGGCCGCCGCGCCCGGCGGTGATCCGACCGATCTCGGCCAGCGAAGCGGTGGTGGAATTGCTGAACCCCGAGGACGGCGTGAGCGCCGGGCAGGCTTGCGTATTCTATGCGCCAGAGGGCAGCCGTATCCTGGGCGGCGGCTGGATCTGGCGCGGACGTTGACCGCTAAGGGCTCGATTTTTCTGCGAAAAATCGGGGTCTTGCCGGATCAGATCGCGCCCAGAACCGAGCGGGCGGCGCGCAGGCCGGGCGGTTCACCGCCTTGGCCCAAACGCTGCATGGTGAGGGCCATGGCCGAAAGCTGGGCCTGACGGCGGGGGCTGTCTTGCAACAGGTCGAGCAGCGCCGGGGCGATGACCTCGGCGTGGCAGTCGGGCCCGAGAAATTCCGGCACGGCGCGAGTCTCGGAAACCAGATTCACCAGCGTCACCGTGTCGATCAGCGCGGCCCGTTTCATCAGCCAGAAGCTGATCGGATGCAGCTTGTAGGCAATGACCATCGGACAAAAATTCGAGGCCAGCTCGAGACTTACAGTGCCCGACGCCGCCAGCGCCACATCGGCGACGGCGAAGGCGGCGCGTTTGCGGGTCGGGTCGATGATGATCTCGGGGCAGATCGGCCAATCGGCAGTAAGGTCAGCGGCCAGATCGGCGACGCCGCGCACGGTGGGGAGGGCAACGCGGGCCTGTGGATGGGCGGCTTTCACCTGCGCCAACACCTGCCCCAGCACCGGAGCCAGACGGCTGACCTCGCCGCGCCGGGAGCCGGGCAGCGCGAGGATGAGCGGCCCATCCCCTTGGAATTGCTGGATTTCCTGCGCGGTCGCGACGGGTTCGGCCACCACCGGGTGCCCTACAAAATCGCAGGTCATGCCTGCGGCGGTCATATAGGGCGGCTCAAACGGCAGGAGCGCCAGAACGTGATCCACCACCTGGGCCATTTTGGCAGCCCGACCGGGGCGCCAGGCCCAGACCGACGGGGCGACATAGTGTATCACCTTGATTTCAGGGCGTTTTTCCTTCACCAGCCGCGCCACGCGCAGGCAGAAATCCGGGCTGTCGATGGTGATCAGGGCCTGCGCCCCCGAGGCCAAGACCGCCTCGGCCGTTTCACGAATACGCGCCAAGAGTTTGAAATATTTGGGCAAAATCTCGGCGATACCCATGACGGACAGCTCTTCCATCGGGAACAGGCTGCCCATCCCCTCGGCCTGCATCAGGGGGCCTGCGACGCCTTCAAAGGTGACGCCGGGGGAGAGGGTTTTGAGCCCGGACATCAGGGCTGCGCCGAGACGGTCGCCGGAAGGCTCGCCTGCCACGAGGAAGAATTTCACGGCTGCGCCCACAGGAAAAGCCCAAGTTTTTCAGCTTGTTGCAGCACGTTCTTCGCATCCAGAACGATCACGTCAGAGGCCGGAAAAGCGATGCCGGCAAGGCCGGCGGCATGGGCACGGGCGAGGGTTTCGAGGCCGATGGTGGGCAGATCAATGCGGCGATCCTGCCCCGGCTTGGCGGATTTGTAGAACACGCCGCGCGCACCTGCCGGATTGGGACGACGCGCCGTTTTTGCCACAAAATCAAGCATTTGGTCGGTGCCCGGCAGGGTTTCCACCGCCAGACACAGGCCCTGCGCCACAACGGCACCTTGCCCCACATCCACCGCGCCAAGCGCGGCGACAATGGCGGCGGCGCGGGCGGCATCGGCCTGATCGGCCTCTGAAACGGTAATCGGAGATACCGTTTCGCCCCCTTCAGACCCCGAATCTGTAACGCCATATACAGTTCCATAGACACCGGGCGCGAGGAACAGGCCGGGGGCGACATCTGGCACGCCGACGACCTCGAATCCGGCCTCCTCGAAGAGGCCGATCACGGCGCGCAAAGTGGCATCATCGCCGCCCTGCATGGCGGCCAGCAGGCGCGGCACCATCTGGGCGGTGCCCATGTCAAACAGCGAAGGATCGAGGCGGGGGCGGCTGACGGCCCCGGCGAAGATCACCCGCTCCACCCCGCGATCCGTGAGTTCGCGCAGGAAGGGCACGAGGCGTTCGACGCGGAACACCAGATCGGGCACCAGCCCTTCGGGCGGGAAGCCGTCCAGCGCACAGATCAGCGGCTCATCAAGCGTGGCGGCCAGCGCGGCGGGCAAGCGCCCTGCCCCGGAAATGATCGCAATTTGAGTCATTTGGGCGTCAGGAAGCTGCGGTCGGTGGCGGCGAGGATGAAATCGGTCATCTCGCGCACATGCACCGAATCAGTCTCATCGGCCAGACGGCGGGCGCGGTCGAGGAAAGACCCCTCGCCCTGCGCCAGCATCTGATAGGCGGCGCGCAGCGCGGTGATCTCTGACCGTTCGACGCCACGGCGCTTGAGACCCACGAGGTTCAGCCCGTCCAGCACCCCGCGCGGCCCCTGCACGAGGCCATAGGGCACCACATCATTGGTGACCATGGTCACAGCGCCGATGATGGCACCACGCCCCACGCGCACCCATTGATGCACGCCAGAAAGCCCGCCCACGATCACATCATCGCCAATATGGCAATGGCCGGCAATGGCGGCCTGATTGGCCAGAATCACCCGGTCGCCCAGAATCGCATCATGGCCGACATGGGCGCCGGTCATCATCAGCACGTCATCGCCGATCTGGGTGAGGGCGCCGCCCCCCTCGGTGCCGGTGTTGAGCGTGGCCCCTTCGCGGATCTTGCAGCGCTTGCCGACCTTGAGCCGGGTGCGCTCGCCGCGGAATTTGAGGTCTTGCGGCACTTCGCCCACCACCGCGCCGGGGAAGATCACCGTGCCCTCGCCCACTTCGGTCCAGCCGGTGACGATGCCATGCGGTTTGACGACGACGCCCGGCCCCAGGGTGACCTCGGGGCCGATGACGGCGAAGGGGCCGATCTCGCAGCCCGGCCCGATCTGGGCGCCGGCTTCGACCACGGCCATGGGGTGAATGCGGGTTTCCATGCGGATCAGGCCTTCGGCACGTCGAACATGGCGGTGAAGGTGGCCTCGCAGGCCAGCTCGCCATCGACCATGGCGCGGCCCTCGAATTTCCAGACCTTGCCGCCCCCGCGCAGCGCCTTCACATGCAGCTCCAGCACATCGCCGGGGCCAACCTTGCGGCGGAATTTCACGCCATCCACGCCCATGAAGAACACCTTGGCGTTCTTGTCGATCAGATCCATCGAAAGGCCGACGAGAATGCCGGAAGTCTGGGCCATGGCCTCGATGATGAGAACGCCGGGGAACACGGGCATTTCGGGGAAATGGCCGGTGAATTGCGGCTCGTTCATGGTGACGCATTTGATGCCGACGCAGGAGTCGTTCAGCACGATGTCGCGCACCTTGTCCACCAGCAGGAAGGGGTAGCGATGCGGCAGGATGCGCTGGATCAGGGCGATATCGGCGGTGAGAACTTCGGTCATCTTGGTCTCCGGTCGGGGCCGCAGCTTGCGCCGCGGGAAATCAGGGGCGGGGAATCAGGGGGTG
>CALKAA010000062.1 GCA_937983495.1 uncultured Gemmobacter sp.
TCACTGGTGCCCCCATTGCCGCGGGCACCGTGAAGGGAACGCCCGTGAAGGCCGCCCCGGCTGCGGCCCCTGCGGCCAAACCGGCCGCAACCGCGCCCGCCAAAGGCGGGGCAAGTGTCGCCCAGATCGGCATTTTCTCGGTGGAGGCCAATGCAAAACGCGCGGTGGACCAACTGACCAAGGCCGGGATTGCCGCCACCATCAAGAAGGGCCAGACCCAGGGCAAGGATCATTGGTCGGTCACCGCTTCCGGGCCTGACAAGGCGGCCCTTCTCGCAAAGGTGAAAGGGCTCGGCTTCACCGACGCCTATATCATCCGCTAAGACCTCTGTCGGGCCGCTAGCCAGGCGGCCCGGACGCGAAAGGATACCCGATGCTGCGCCGTCTCAGCCTTGCCCTCGCCACCTTTTCTGCCCTGATGGGCAGCACCGCCGCGCTGGCCTTTGAAACCCAGGCCCGCGCCGCCTGGGTCTATGACATGACCACCCAGACCGTGCTGATGGACAAGAACGGCGAAACCCCGCTGCCGCCTGCCTCCATGTCCAAGCTGATGACGCTGAACATGCTGTTTGAAGCGCTGCATGACGGGCGGCTGAAGCCCAGCGATACCATGCCCGTCTCGGAAAAGGCCTGGAAAAAAGGCGGATCGAAGATGTTCGTGAAGCCCGGGGATCGCCCCACGGTGGATGACCTGATCCATGGTATCATCATCAATTCCGGCAATGATGCCTGTGTGGTGGTGGCCGAGGGCATGGCCGGATCGGAAGAGGAATTTGCCCGCCGCATGACGCTGCGCGCGCAAGAGTTGGGCATGACCAACTCCACCTTCGCCAACGCCTCGGGCTGGCCCGCCCCGGATCACAAGATGAGCACGCATGATCTGGGCCTGCTGGCTGTGCGGCTGATCGAGGAATTCCCGGAATATTACCCCTATTTCGCGCTGACCGAGTTCAGCTATCAGGGTCGCGTGCCCGCCAACAGTCAGAACCGCAACCCGCTGTTGCGCATCCGCGGCGGTGACTGGATGGCGGATGGCCTGAAAACCGGCCATACCGAGGAAGCGGGCTATGGCCTTGTGGGATCGGCCGTGCATCAGAACGGGCGGCGCATCGTCTTTGTCATCACCGGCTTGCCGAGCGATCAGTCACGGGCCGAGGAAAGCGAGGCGATCTCCAACTGGGCTTTCCGCGATTTCGCCATGAAATCCATCGCCAAAACCGGCACACGCGTGGCCGAGGCCGAGGTCTGGATGGGGGATGCGACCACGGTGGGGCTGGTGCCCGCAGAGGACATTTCGCGCCTGATCCCGGTCACAGCACAAAACAACATCACCGCCGAAGTGATCTATTCCGGCCCGTTGCAGGCCCCGATCGCCAAGGGGGCCGAGATTGCCGAACTGGTGGTGCGCGTGCCGGGGCTGCCTGATTCCCGCGTGCCGCTGGTGGCAGAAACCGATGTGGCCAAAGGTGGCTTTGGCACCCGGCTCTCCACCGCGGCCAGCGCGTTGATGCAGCGCTTCTTCACGCGCGCAGAGGCCCCTGCGAGCTGATGGCGCGCTTTCTCAGCTTTGAAGGCATTGACGGATCCGGGAAAAGCACGCAGGCGCGGCTGCTGGCCGAGGCGCTGCGCGCGCTTGGCCATGGCGTGACGCTGACCCGCGAGCCGGGTGGCAGCACGGGGGCCGAGGAGATCCGGCGGCTTGTGCTGGAGGGCGAGCCGGAGCGCTGGTCGCCGGAGACCGAGCTTTTGCTGTTCACGGCCGCCCGGCGTGACCATCTGGAAAAGACCATCCGTCCGGCGCTGGCGCGGGGTGAGGTGGTGATCACCGACCGTTTCGCCGACAGTTCGCGCATGTATCAGGGCATTGCCCGCGAGGGGCGCGAGGGATTGGGGGCCACGGTCGATGCGCTCCATGCGCTGATGATCGGGGTCGAGCCGGATCTGACGATCCTGATCGACATTGCGCCCGAGATCGGCCTGTCGCGCGCACAGGCACGCAGGGGGGCCGAGCAGCGGTTCGAGGATATGGGGCTGGCGCTGCAAAGCCGGATGCGGGAAGGGTTTCTGGCCCTGGCTGCCGCCCAGCCGGCGCGCTTTCGGGTGATTGACGGGGCCCGCGCGCCCGAGGCGGTGGCCGCCGAGGTGCTGGCCGTCACCCGTGCCCATCTGGGGGGCTAGGCCATGCCCTCGGTCTATCTGGCCGATTTCCCCGAACCTGACCGCATCGAAGGCGCGCCCCATCCGCGCGAAACCGCACGTCTGATCGGGCATGAAGGCGCGCAGGCCGATTTCCTGCAAAGCTACAATGCCGGGCGGCTGCACCATGGCTGGCTGATCACCGGCCCTCGGGGTCTTGGCAAGGCGACGCTGGCCTGGAAGATCGCGCGGTTTCTGTTGGCCACGCCGGAGGATGATGGCGGCATGTTTGCCCTACCGCCCCCCGATACCCTTGATATTCCAGACGATCACCCGGTGGCCCGCCGCCTTGCCGCGCTGTCGGAACCGCGGGTCTATCTGCTGCGCCGGGGCCTGACCGAGACGGAAAAGGCGGTGACGCAGGAAATCTCGGTGCGCGAAGTGCGCAAGATGAAGGAATATTTCGGCCTTTCCGCGGCCGATGGCGGGCGCCGGGTGGCGATTGTCGATGCGGCGGATGAGCTGAACGTCTCGGCCGCCAATGCGCTCTTGAAACTGCTGGAGGAGCCGCCGGCCGGGGTGACCTTCCTGATGATCTCGCACCAACCCTCGCGGCTGTTGCCCACCATCCGCTCGCGCTGCCGAGAGTTGCGGCTGGGGGCGCTGCCTGCCCCGCAAATGGCCGAGGCGCTGGCATTGGCCGGGGTGCAGTCTGAGGCCCCCGAGGCGCTGGCCGAGCTTTCGGGCGGGTCTGTGGGCGAGGCGGTGCGGGTGGCGCAGCTGGATGGCGACGCGCTCTATGCCGAACTGGTCCAGTTGTTTGGTGCCCTGCCCCGGCTGGATCGTGGCAAGCTGCTCACGCTGGCGGAAAGCGGCGCGGGCAAGGGCAATGCTGCGCGGTTTGACCTGACGCTGACGCTGATGGACCTGCTGCTGTCACGGCTGGCGCGGGCGGGCACACTGGGCCGCACCCCGCCCGAGGCCGCGCGGGGCGAGGCGGCGCTGCTGAACCG
>CALKAA010000063.1 GCA_937983495.1 uncultured Gemmobacter sp.
GATATTGGTCAGTGACTGGAGTTCAGACGTGTGCTCTTCCGATCTCTATCAGAACAACCGGCCCTGCGGCACCTGCCATGGCTATCGGCTGAAGCCCGAGGCTCTGGCGGTGAAAATCGCCGGGCTGCATATCGGCCAGGTGGTGCAGATGTCGATCCGCGAGGCCCATGCCTGGATCGCCACGGTGCCAGAGGCGCTGACCAACCAGAAGAATGAAATTGCCCGCGCGATTCTGAAGGAAATCCGCGAACGCCTTGGATTCCTTGTGAATGTTGGCCTTGATTACCTGACGCTGTCGCGCAATGCCGGCACGCTGTCGGGCGGCGAAAGCCAGCGCATCCGGCTGGCCAGCCAGATCGGTTCGGGCCTGACCGGGGTGCTTTATGTGCTGGACGAGCCGAGCATCGGGTTGCATCAGCGCGACAATGACAGATTGTTGGGCACTTTGAAGGGCTTGCGCGACCAAGGCAACACGGTGCTGGTGGTGGAGCATGACGAGGACGCGATCCGTGAGGCGGATTATGTCTTTGACATGGGGCCGGGCGCAGGCGTGCATGGCGGCGCGGTGGTGGCCCATGGCACGCCGGGCGAGATTGCCGACGATCCGGCCAGCCTGACCGGGCAGTATCTGTCGGGCGCGCGCGAGATTGCGGTGCCGCAGGTGCGGCGCAAGGGGAGCGGGAAAAAGCTCACAGTTGTGGGGGCTTGCGGCAACAACCTCAAGAATGTGACGGCTGAGTTCCCGCTGGGGAAATTTGTCTGCGTCACCGGGGTTTCGGGCGGCGGCAAATCGACCCTGACGATTGAGACCCTGTTCAAGACCGCAGCGATGCGGCTGAACGGCGCGCATGAGACGCCCGCACCTTGCGAGACGATCAAGGGGTTCGAGCATCTGGACAAGGTGATCGACATTGACCAACGCCCGATCGGGCGCACGCCGCGCTCGAACCCGGCGACCTATACCGGGGCCTTTACGCCGATCCGCGACTGGTTCGCGGGCCTGCCCGAGGCGAAGGCGCGCGGCTATCAGGCCGGGCGGTTCAGCTTCAATGTGAAGGGCGGGCGCTGTGAGGCCTGCCAAGGCGATGGCGTCATCAAGATCGAGATGCACTTCCTGCCCGATGTCTATGTGACCTGCGAGACCTGCAAGGGGCAGCGCTATAACCGCGAAACGCTGGAAATCAAGTTCAAGAACAAAAGCATCGCCGACGTTCTGGATATGACCTGCGAAGATGCGAATGTGTTTTTCCAGGCGGTTCCGGCGATCCGTGACAAGATGGAGGCGCTGTGCCAGGTGGGCCTTGGCTATATCAAGGTGGGCCAACAGGCGACGACCCTGTCAGGCGGCGAGGCGCAGCGGGTGAAGTTGTCCAAGGAACTGTCGCGCCGCGCTACAGGCCGCACGCTCTATATTCTGGATGAACCGACCACCGGCCTGCATTTCGAGGATGTGCGCAAGCTGTTGGAAGTGCTGCATGAATTGGTCGATCAGGGCAATACGGTGGTGGTGATCGAACACAATCTGGACGTGGTGAAAACCGCCGATTGGGTGATCGACATTGGCCCCGAGGGCGGTGATGGGGGCGGGAAGATCGTGGCTTGCGGCACGCCGGAGGATGTGGCGAAAGTGCCGGAAAGCCATACCGGGCGCTATCTCGCGCCGATGCTGAAACCTCGTCGCGCGGCGGCGGAATGAGATCGGCGGCCCATCAAGGGCCGCCTTTGCAAAGCCGAGCGGACGGTTTGCATTACTTCTTCATCGGGCAGGTGTTCAGCCCGATGAGGCTATACAGCGGGCAAGAGGACATCAGGCCGGTCGCCAGCGGCACGATGCCGATCAGCTTGGCCCAGTGCCAGAAGCCCGTGCC
This sequence comes from uncultured Gemmobacter sp., assembly GCA_937983495.1. Classification (GTDB taxonomy): domain Bacteria; phylum Pseudomonadota; class Alphaproteobacteria; order Rhodobacterales; family Rhodobacteraceae; genus Gemmobacter. Next base: position 1,869 of record CALKAA010000063.1, read on the forward strand.
TTGATCGAGGAAGAACCAGAGCAGCAGCGCCGCGCCGATTGCGATGCGCAAGATGCGGTCGATCCCGCCAACATTGGTTGCAAACATGGGTTTGCCTTTCTGCAAATTGCAAAGCCGGTCTGGCTTCGCGGGCAGAATAGGTCAGAGCGCGGCCTGTGTCTGTGATCAGGTCACATCCGCCGCCAGATCCTGCAACCCGGTGCGATCCTGCAAGGTGATGCGCCCGCGCGCCGTGCGGATCAAACCGCGCCGCGCCAAGGCCTCCAACCGGCGCGAGACCACTTCGCGGGCCGAACCGATGCGGGCGGCAAGGGCCTCTTGCGTGATCTGAACCTCGTGCCCATCGGCCAGATCCAGCAGCGCCGCCGCCAGACGGCATTCGACACGCTGGAAGGCCACACGCTCCAGCAGGCGGGTCATTTCGGCCATGCGCGCCCCGAAGGCCTTGAAAACAAAGGCCCGGAACGGGGCGCTGGCCTCCATCAAGCGCAGAAACTGGCCGCGTGGAATCATCACCGCACGGATCGGGCAGGTGGTCTGTGCCGCCCCTGCATAGACCTCATCCCCGATGAGGCCCAAAGTGGTCTGGATGCAGCTTTGTCCCGGCTCGACGGCATAGAGCAGGATTTCGCGCCCGGAAGGCCCGGTCAGAAAGACCTCGACCCGGCCCTCCAGCAGGATCATGAAGCCCTGCGCCCGGTCGCCTGTCTGAAAGAGCGGCTGACCGGCCGGCAGGGTCATCACCGGCAGCGCCGCCAGCGCAGCGCGATCGGCGGGGGCAAGGCTGGCCAGGGCAAGGCCGGGCAGGGCGCAACTGTCTATCCACATGGCGACAGATCGGAAGAGCGTCGTGTAGGGAAAGAGTGTAGATCTCGGTGGT